>DRJH01000131.1 GCA_011052285.1 Gammaproteobacteria bacterium | reverse complement strand
GTCGCGTTGGAGACGGCCGATGCGGCGTTGCTCCATGACCGTGTGGCCGATATTGTCGATTTGGTGCACCTGTCACGCGCAACCATGAGCAATATCCGTCAAAACATCACGTTTGCTCTCGGTTTGAAGGCAATCTTCCTGGTGACGACGTTGTTCGGGGTGACATCACTGTGGATGGCCATTCTTGCTGATACCGGTGCTACGGTAATCGTTACGGCCAATGCCTTGCGTCTACTCAGGTTCAAGCGAGCGTCCACGTTGTAATGTGAGGCCATGTTTGAGTCTGTCCGGGAATAGAGGGTCTACTGCGAATAGCTACACTTCGGCTTGATTTTCCTATGATTTGAGATAACTACTTGTGTAGTTGACGAAGATCATGGGAGAATCAGACTAAGCGATCTTTCCGGAATCCATTCTATTTGCCGGATTGGCTCCCAAGGTCATGTGGCCACAAAACGAAGCCCGCTATGGGCCTGGTATTCCAAAATGAAATTTATACTGATGCTGGCCAGTGCACTCTGGCTCATTCCTTTGCAGGTAATGGCGCTGTCCGTACCCACTATCGTGAGCCCGCAATGGCTTATGGATAATCTGCAAGATTCTCAACTTGCTGTTATCGAAGTTTCTGACGAAGCCTCATTTTCTTTTGAGGGCCATATCCCCGGTAGCGTGAACACCAATAAAAGTGACTGGCGCTACGCCACAAAGGACGGTAGGCTGCTCCATTATTCACCACAACAGTTACAACAGAAACTTCGTGCCCTTGGTATCAATTATGACGACGGCGTGGTGATCTACTACAAGGGTGACAGCCTCAACGAAATTCTCGGTGCTTATTATTTGTACTGGTTGTTTCATTATTTGGGACACACCAACGTGAGTATGCTGGATGAGGGTTGGTATGGCTGGACCAAGGCCAATGGCCCGGTGGAACAAGAGGTTCGCACGATCAAACCCGGGAATTTTGTGGCACGCCCATTGCCCGCTCTGGAAATTTCACTACAGGAGTTGAATGACATCCGTACTCACTATGTATTGGTAGACGGAAGGTTCGTCAGTCATTTTGCCGGCAAGACCAAATTTCCGGCCAACCCACTCTATGGGCGTATCCCCGGCAGCGTCAATTTTTCCTGGCAGGAAGAGTACGTGCGCAAGGCTGCTGATGGTCGTCTGTATGCGCAGTTGCCAAAGTTGTCATCATTGCAAAAAGTGCTGCGCGGCAAACAGGACCGGCCTATTTTGCTGATTTGCCTCGGTGGTTCCGGTGCCGCTGTCAACTACGTAATGTTTTATGCTGCCGGCTATCATGATATTCGGCTCAACGACGCAGGTTTTCGTGGCTGGAACACACGCGGCCTGCCGCTGGAAAAAACCGGACGCAATAAACTCAAGCATCCTAAATAACTGTTGGGTGACGCAGCTATACGAATACCTTAATCGGGCAGGTTTGACTCGCCCATGAGAAATTCATCCACTGCCTTGGCGCAGCCCCGGCCTTCATGAATGGCCCAAACGATTAGCGATTGACCACGGCGCATATCCCCAGCGGCAAAAACGTTGGGGATAGAGGTTTGGTATTGACGGGTATTGGCCTTAACATTGCCCCGCGCATCCAGAGCAACACCCAGGTCCTTGAGCATGCCTTCATGGACTGGATGAATAAAACCCATAGCGAGCAATACCAGATCAGCCTTGAGTTCGAATTCGCTACCAGGGATTTCTTCCATTTGCCAGCCGCCAGAAGTATCCTGATGCCACTGTAGGCGTGCACACTGAATCGTCTTGACCTGACCATTTTTACCGCTGAAGGATTTCGTGATCACTGACCAGTCTCTGTCGCAACCTTCTTCGTGGGAGGTTGTGGTCCGCATTTTTTGCGGCCATTCGGGCCAGGAGAGGGCTTTGTTTTCTTTCTCGGGGGGCTTTGGCAAAATCTCCAATTGTGTGATTGAGTGCGCTTTTTGCCGGTTTGCCGTGCCGATGCAGTCCGAACCGGTGTCACCACCACCGATGACGATTACATTTTTGCCCCGAGCTGAAATTTTGATATCGTCGGGTATCACCTCACCGGCTATTCGTCTGTTTTGTTGCAACAGATATTCCATCGCATAATAAATGTCCCTCAAGTCACGTCCCGGAACCGGCAGATCTCTGGCATGTTCTGAGCCACCCGTTAGCACCACGGCATCGTACCCTTCCAGCAGGATCGACGACTTGCGGTTGACGCCAATATGGACATTGGTACGAAATATCACCCCTTCGGCACGCATCTGTGCAATTCGTCGGTCGATCAGACGTTTTTCCATTTTAAAATTTGGAATTCCATAGCGCATCAGGCCACCGATGCGGTCATTTTTCTCGACCAGAGTGACTTTATGGCCAGCCCGTGCTAATTGTTGGGCACAGGCCATACCCGCAGGTCCGGAGCCAACGATAATCACGCTCTTGCCTGTTTTTTGTTCGGCTATCTCCGGTTTGATCCAACCTTCTTGCCAGGCACGGTCAACAATGGCCCGTTCGATATTCTTGATCGTTACCGGATTGTCATCGATATTTAAGGTACAGGCGGCTTCGCAGGGGGCAGGGCAGATGCGGCCGGTGAATTCAGGGAAATTGTTTGTAGAGTGCAACACATGGATGGCCTGGTGCCATTTTTTCGTGTACACCAGGTGATTCCAGTCTGGAATAATGTTATTGACAGGGCATCCATAATGACAAAAAGGGATGCCACAATCCATACAACGTGCCCCTTGCTGGCTGAGCTGTTTAAAATTTAGTTGCACGGTAAATTCGCGAAAATCCTGCAGGCGGTCAGCTATCGGTGAATTGGCCGGTATTTTGCGATGAATTTCAAGGAATCCTGTCGGCTTACCCATGAGCTTGCTCCCTGTTTGTGATTTCGACCATTTGCCCTACGGCCATTTCTTGCAATGCCTTGCTATACTCAATGGGTAGGACTTTTACAAATTTGGCAACATAATACGTCCAGTTATCTAGAATTTCCTGGGCCTTTTCCGAGCCTGTATAGTGGTGATGACGTTGTATCAGTTGATGCAAAATCAAATGGTCGTCCTGGTCTGCCTGGTGGTGAATGAGCATGCCTCCGGCAGCGGCTTCAATGTCATCAGGGTATTCACTGTCACCGCCTGCAACAATCGATTCCAGTTCAACTTGTGTAGTATTGCAGTATTGGGTAAATCGCTCTTCAAGATCGAGGACATAGGCGATGCCTCCGCTCATGCCTGCTGCGAAATTACGGCCGGTATGGCCCAGCACAACAACAGTACCACCGGTCATATACTCACAACCATGATCGCCGACACCTTCTACAACGGCAATAGCGCCACTGTTACGTACGGCAAACCGTTCGCCAGCCACACCGCGGAAATAACATTCGCCACTAATGGCGCCATAGAGTACCGTATTGCCGATAATGATATTATCCTCTGGGATGATGGGCGATATAGCCGGTGGATAAATTATGATCTTTCCACCAGATAATCCTTTTCCTACGTAGTCATTTGCATCTCCCTGTAATTCAAGGGTAATACCATGTGCCAACCATGCTCCAAAGCTTTGCCCGGCAGTACCCGTAGTGTTGATATAGATGGTGTCTTCTGGTAAGCCCTCGTGACCATAGCGCTTGGCGACCTTACCGGAAAGCATGGCTCCGATCGTACGATCAGTATTATGGATGGCAGCCTCGATCACGACCGGTTGTTGCTCCGTCAGCGCGGCTTGTGCCTGGCGGATCAACTCGTGATCCAGAACGGCATCAATGCCATGATCCTGCTTTTCACGGGCATGAATCGCAGTCCCTTCAGGGACCTGCGGTTTATGAAGAAGGTGACTGACATCAACACCGTGTGCTTTCCAGTGGTCGACGGCCCTGTGGGTGTCAAGGTATTCGACTCTGCCGATCATTTCATCAAAGGTTTGAAACCCAAGTCTGGCCATCAACCCACGAACTTCCTCAGCGACCATCATGAAGTAATTGACCAGATGTTCAGGTTTTCCGGTGAAGCGTTTGCGTAATTCAGAATTTTGGGTGGCAACACCAACAGGGCAGGTATTGAGATGGCATTTTCGCATCATGATGCAGCCACATACGACCAGTGCCACGGTGCCAAAACCGACTTCATCAGCACCAAGGAGAGCTGCGATCACCACATCCCGGCCGGTGCGCATCTGGCCATCAGAGAGCAACCGGGTGCGGCCCCGTAGTTGATTGAGTACCAGGGTCTGTTGTGTTTCTGCCAGACCCAGTTCCCAGGGAGCTCCGGCATGCTTGATGCTGGTCAGTGGTGAAGCACCCGTACCACCATCGTGGCCGGCAATGACGACATGATCAGCATGCGCCTTGACGACCCCGGCAGCGATGGTTCCAACACCAATTTCCGAAACCAGTTTAACGCTGATGCCTGCATTAGGGTTGGTATTCTTGAGGTCAAAGATCAGTTGTGCCAGATCTTCGATTGAGTAAATATCATGATGCGGTGGGGGTGAAATCAAGCCGACACCAGGTGTTGAATGGCGTACCCGACCGATAATCTTATTAACCTTGTGGCCGGGAAGTTGGCCTCCTTCACCGGGCTTGGCGCCTTGGGCGATTTTGATCTGTATTTCATCGGCGTTAACCAGATATTCGGTGGTGACACCGAAGCGGC
>DRJH01000130.1 GCA_011052285.1 Gammaproteobacteria bacterium | reverse complement strand
GCCCGCATCTCCAGTCAGGTAATAACCCGGGAAGCGATTCAAATAGGCTTCTTTGTATCGATCGTCATTTTGCCATAGCGTCGGCAGGCAGGCAGGTGGCAGAGGAAGTTTGATGACAATACTGCCCATGTCGCCAGCGGGTATCTCTTCGCCATCTTCATTGAGTATACAGACGTTGTAACCAGGTGCCGCCTTGGTTGGTGAACCTGGGCGGATTGGCAAGGATTCAATACCGAGGCAATTGGCGGCGATCGCCCAGGCGGTTTCGGTCTGCCACCAGTGATCGATAACAGGGACATCAAGCTGGCTTTTTGCCCAGTCCAGCGTGTCAGGATCACAGCGCTCACCGGCTAGAAACAGGGATTGGAAACAGGAGAGATCATATTTTTTGATGTAGTGACCTTGCGGGTCTTCCTTCTTGATGGCGCGGAATGCGGTGGGTGCCGTAAACAACACGCTGACCTTATGCTGCTCTATGACCCGCCAGAATGCACCCGGGTCAGGTGTACCGACGGGTTTGCCTTCATAGAGAATGGTGGTGCAGCCGTGCAATAGTGGGGCATAGACGATGTAGGAGTGGCCTACAACCCAGCCGACATCCGACGCGGCCCAGTAGACCTCACCGGGAGAAACTCCGTAGACATTCTGCATTGACCATTTGAGGGCCACGGCGTGGCCACCGTTATCCCGTAATACCCCCTTGGGTTGGCCAGTCGTACCCGAGGTATAAAGGATATACAGCGGGGCCGTAGCAGCGACCGAAACACAGTCTGCTGCTGTGGCCGTGGCAATCACCTCACTCCAGTCCAGATCACGCCCGGCAGTCATGGCTGCGGTGCACTGAGGACGTTGCAGGATGATACAGTGAGCAACGTCATGTTCAGCCAGATCCAGTGCCTTATCCAGCAACGGTTTGTATTCAATAATACGACTGACTTCAATGCCGCAGGAAGCGCTGACAATCGCTTTTGGCTTGGCATCATCAACCCTGGTGGCGAGTTCGTTAGCAGCAAAACCGCCGAAGACTACAGAGTGGATGGCGCCGATACGGGCGCAAGCCAACATGGCGATGGCGGCTTCGGGAATCATCGGCATGTAGATGATGACCCGATCCCCTTTGTTGATGCCAATATTGCGCAAAGCCCCGGCAAAGGTGGCTACTTCATCGCGCAACTGGCGGTAACTGTAATGTTTGATCGTGCCGGTGACCGGGCTATCATAAATCAGAGCGTCCTGATCGGCGCGGCCGCTTTCGACATGTCGATCCAGACAGTTATAGCAGGTATTTAGTTCACCACCGCGGAACCAGTGATAAAACGGAGCCTGGGAACTGTCAAGGACGCGATCCCAGGGTTTGTACCAATCAATTTTGGCTGCGGCTCTGGCCCAGAATTGATCAGGGTGCTGAATCGATTCGTTGTATTGTGTTTGGTATTGGCCGGACATGCTGTCTCCCTTTGCTCAAAATGTATGGGCTGAGTGGCTCTGAGGAGATTCCAGGGCACAATCGAACCTCATCCAAGACTACGACAGTCTCATTTTAACCACTACTTAAAAGTGCGTCCAATAGTAGCACATTCGGATCATCTCGGCAGGGTGGAGGCGTGTGCTGCAGCCTCCCTGGAGCCTGTCATTTGTACTGAATGGCCATGATTCCAGACCCCGATGCTGGTATAATTTGGCGCCATTTTTATCACCTGTTCGGGTGCCGCAAGCAAGACAATCCTTGAACAGAAAATCATTTCCTCTAAGCGAATCAATATCCTTTACCGTGAGGCCGCACCATGAGCAAAAATACTTTTCAGGCAAGACAGCTGTTGTCTCTGCGACAACAGCAGTACGAGATGTTCAATATTCAGGCCCTGAAGTCTCGTGGCGATGTCGCTAGTCTGCCTTTTTCCTTGAAGATTTTGCTTGAAAATCTGCTCCGTCACGAAGATGGTATTGCAGTAACGGCCGGTGATATCGAAGCCTTGTTGCGTTGGGATCCTGCGGCACAGCCGCAGACAGAAATCGCTTTTACTCCGGCGCGAGTTCTTTTGCAGGATTTTACCGGTGTGCCTGCTGTTGTTGATCTGGCGGTGATGCGTGATGCTATGGTTGATTTAGGTGGCAATCCGGATCGAATCAACCCTTTATCCCGTGCTGATCTGGTGATCGATCATTCAGTCATGGTTGATTATTTTGGCTCAGCTGCGGCGCTCTCCAAAAATTGTGATATGGAGTATCAGCGCAATGGAGAACGTTACGCTTTTCTGCGCTGGGGCAAAGATGCATTCGATAATTTTCAGGTAGTGCCCCCGGATACCGGCATCGTACATCAAGTCAATATCGAATATCTGGCGGGTGTGGAACTGACTCGTGACAAGGACGGTGTTACCCAGGTTTTTCCTGATACCTTGGTCGGTACAGACTCCCATACCACCATGGTTAACGGCCTTGGGGTATTGGGTTGGGGGGTAGGTGGTATTGAGGCGGAGGCCGCCATGCTCGGTCAGCCAATCACCATGCTGATCCCCCAAGTGGTGGGTTTTTGTTTGTCCGGAAAATTGCCGGAAGGGCGTACCAGCACCGACTTGGTATTAACCATTGTTCAGCTACTGCGTGAACTGGGTGTGGTCGGCAAGTTTGTGGAATTTTTTGGTGAAGGTCTGGATCAACTGACCGTTGCTGACCGTGCAACAATCGCAAATATGGCACCCGAATACGGTGCGACCTGTGGTTTATTTCCGGTTGATCAGGAAACCTTGAACTATCTGCAGCTGACCGGTCGCAGTGCCAGTCAGGTCGCGCTGGTGGAAGCCTATGCCAAAGCGCAAGGGATGTTTCGCCAGGCCGGGTCAACCCAGGCACGTTATAGCACCACACTGGAATTGGACCTGGCGACAGTGAAGGCCTGTATTGCGGGGCCAAAGCGGCCTCAGGATCGTATCGAACTGACCGCAGCTGCGACAGTCACCACCGCCGCTGCGGCAAATCTGGCTGCGAAGCGTAATGGCTGCGGGCGAGCCGATCTGGAATTGAATGGTCAGCAGTTTACCTTGCGGGATAATGCGGTGGTGATTGCAGCGATTACCAGCTGTACCAATACCTCAAATCCAGGTGTCATCATGGGCGCCGGCCTGTTGGCGCAAAAAGCGGTGGCCAAAGGTTTGGTGGTCAAGCCATGGGTTAAAACTTCTCTGGCGCCGGGTTCGCAAGTGGTTACCGCCTATCTTGAAAAGGCCGGCTTGCTGGAACCACTGTCCCAGCTTGGTTTTGATGTGGTCGGGTATGGTTGCACAACCTGTATCGGTAATTCAGGGCCACTGCCTGCGGTGATCAGCAATGCGATTCGTGCCGAAGAGATTGTTGCTTCTTCGGTACTGTCTGGCAATCGAAATTTCGAAGGGCGTATCCATGCCGATGTGCAAATGAATTTTCTCGCTTCACCGCCACTGGTTGTGGCGTACGCCATAGCAGGTACTATGGGGATTGATCTTGAGCAGCAGCCGCTGGGGCAGGATCGTACCGGTGAGCCGGTTTACTTGCGGGATATCTGGCCAAGTCAGCAAGAGATTCAGAGCGCTATCGAAAAGGTTTTGACCCGCGAGGTCTATACTTCTAAATATGCGGACGTATTCACAGGTGACCAGCGTTGGCAGAGCATCTCAACTACGCCCAGCAGTCGTTTTGACTGGGATGAAAAGTCAACCTATGTGCGCAAACCCCCCTATTTTGACGGTATAACTTCCAAGGTACCCGGCATTCGGAAAATCATGGGCGCCAGAATTCTGGCCTTGTTGGGTGACAGTATTACGACCGATCACATTTCTCCGGCAGGTGCCATCATGGCTGATAATCCAGCAGGCCTGTATCTGCAGGAGCATGGAGTAGCGCCAGAGGATTTTAACTCCTATGGCTCACGCCGTGGTAATCATGAGGTTATGATGCGCGGTACCTTTGCCAATATTCGTTTACGCAATGAAATGGCCCCGGGTACGGAAGGTGGATGGACCCGATTGCAACCGGGCGGTGCACAAATGAGTATTTTTGATGCGGCCGTGCATTATCGGCAACAGAATACACCGTTGGTGGTCATTGCCGGTAAGGAATATGGCACAGGATCCTCCCGTGACTGGGCTGCTAAAGGTCCTTCTTTACTGGGGGTGCGCATGGTTATCGTAGAAAGCTTCGAGCGTATTCATCGTTCCAACCTGGTCGGCATGGGTATTTTGCCGTTGCAGTTTATTGAGGGCCAAAGCCGCAAAACTCTGGGTCTTGATGGCTCAGAAATATTGTCCGTGGAAGATCTTGACATGGGCGCTGAAACGGTTGAAATTGTCGTAACGGGTAAAGGTGAAACACAGCGCTTTACCGTCAGAGTTAGAATAGATACTCCCATGGAATGGGATTATTTTGTCAATGGCGGTATATTACATTTTGTACTGCGTCAACTTGCAGCACAATCCGACGTTCAGTAAATGCGAAAGCCTTATAATACATACCGGGTTTTGTTAACGTATTTCGACAGACCCGACAGGTTCTGAAGATGTGTCGCTGGATTGCTTATGCGGGTGCACCTCGAGCACTTGAGGATTTTGTTTTCGACCAGAAGATGTCGCTTATTGAGCAGAGTCGCCACGCTCGCAAGTCAAAAACCGAGGTCAATGGTGATGGCTTTGGTATCGGTTGGTACGGACGTGGCGAACAACCGGGTTTGTTTCGTGATGTGTTGCCGGCCTGGAGTGATGCCAACCTGCGTAGTTTGTGTGAACATATTGTGTCACCCATGTTTATGGCACATATCCGGGCTGCGACGGGAACGGCTACCAACAGGCAGAATTGTCATCCCTTTGTAAAAGGGCGGTACATGTTTGCACATAATGGTCAGGTTGGGAGTTATCGTCAGGTCAGAAGGGCGCTGGAGATGCTGATTCCGGATTCACTGTATCATTATCGACTGGGCACCACGGACAGCGAGATTCTGTTTCTGCTGCTGGTCTACTATGTCGAGCAATTATCGGTTGTGAAGGCTTTTGCCAAGTTGATCGATACGGTCAATACGGTGATGAACGCAGCAAAAGTGTCCGAGGCTTTTCGTTTTACATCCACCTTCAGTGATGGTCAGCAGCTATGGGCAATTCGTTACTCATCTGACCACAAGGATCCAAGCCTGTTTTATGCCCATTTGCCAGAAGGTGCCATTGTTGTGTCCGAGCCACTGGATGATGTAAAAAGCAAGTGGCAATCCGTTGCGACCAATCATGTTATTCGGCTTGATTGTTGTGGGCAGGTGGCTATCCATGCATTGCCGTGCTAGAAGGCTGAACGACTCCTGATTTCGGGCGGTCTTGGCACTTGGTGAGCCTATAGGTCCTATGTGACCATTTGAGTGCGAAAATAACGCCGTAATGGGACAAAAGATGAATACGTTGAATCGTTACTATTTTAATTGCTGGGTGGCATCGATTATGGTATAACGCTGCGTCCCGCATCAGGCTGGTTGATGTGGCCTGCAGGCGGGAAATGAGCAGTATAAATCACACACGGATTCCATGCGGTATCGGGGTGCCTGGTACTGGGAGGTTGTCCGAGAACAGGAGTTGTAGCGAAGGATAAGTAGATTTGAGATCACATTCTATGACAAGACGAATACTTGTTGTATATAACGACGTAGAGGAAATATGGCTAAAATCCGCTTTTTTGCAATGCATTTTCTGTTCTCGGACGACCTCTTGGCTGGGTTGGTATTGCAGGCCGTGGACGAGTAACCCGAAACGATAAAAGAGGAAGTCCTATGAGTGAACTCAGCATGCGTAAAATGCTGGAAGCGGGGGTGCATTTTGGCCATCAGACCCGCTATTGGTGCCCAAGAATGGCACCCTATATCTATGGCGATCGGAATAAGATCCATATCATTAATCTGGAAAAAACACTGCCACTTTTCACCGAGGCGGTGAATTTTATTGGCCGATTAAGCACCAGTGGTGGCAAGGTGCTGTTTGTCGGGACAAAGCGACAGGCCAGCCAGACAGTGATGGAGCAGGCACTACGAGCCGGATGCCCGTATGTAAATCATCGCTGGCTCGGTGGTATGCTGACCAATTTCAAGACTGTGAGAAACTCCATTGATCGGCTGAAAACGCTCGATTCAATGTGGGTAGATGGTGCACAATTGCAGAAATTGAACAAGAAGGAGCAGTTGCAGCTGCAACGGGAACGAGCCAAACTTGAGCGTAGCCTTGGTGGCATCAAGAATATGGAGCACCTTCCTGATGCCCTGTTTGTCATTGATGTACAGCAGGATAGTATTGCGGTTACCGAAGCTAATAAATTGAAAATCCCCGTCGTCGCTATTGTTGATACCAACTGTTCACCGCAAAGTGTGGATTATGTAATCCCCGGTAATGATGATGCGATTCGTGCGATTCGGCTCTACACTCAAGTGATGGCTGATGCGGTAATTGAGGCGCATCAGGCGATGGGTGTGGCGGAATCACAAGGGCAGGGGGAATCGCAAGAACAGGGGGCTGAGGCCCAGGAAGTACAGGAATAGTGTATTTCAGGGCTCTCCCACGAACCTGCTGTCCGTAGTTCAGGGGGGGCTCAGGCCGGAACGCTGCTTTCGTCATGCGAGTTGTACGGCGTGTAGTGCAATGGGATTAACTCTAGAGTGGATAATACTATGGCAATAACAGCTTCAATGGTAAAAGACCTTCGGGCGCGTACCGGTGTTGGTATGATGGACTGTAAAAAGGCCTTGACCGAAACGTCAGGGGACATCGATGCAGCTGTAGAATTACTGCGTAAAAAAGGTGCTGCATCTGCTGATAAAAAGGCTGGCCGCATTGCTGCAGAAGGGCAAGTGGTGATGGTCTGTGCGGAGGATGGTTGCCGTGGTGTAGTTGTTGAAGTCAACAGTGAGACCGATTTTGTCTCCAAGGGCGATGACTTTACCGGCTTTGTGCAAAAACTGGCACAGTGTATTCTGCAGCACCAACCTGAAGGTCTGGAAAGTTTGTTTTCCTTACAAATCGAGGATGGTGGAGCCACTGTTGAGGAAACCCGGCGTTTGTTGATCGGCAAAGTGGGCGAGAATATCCAGGTTAGACGTTTTTCGGTTTTGCGAGCGGAATCCGGTGCCAGGATCAGCGGTTACCAACACGGTTCCCGTATTGGTGTGCTCGTGGCCTGCAAGGGCGGACGGAATGACTTGGGACGTGATCTGGCGATGCACGTTGCAGCCAGTCGACCGGGTTATCTTGATGAGACGGCCATACCTGAAACCGTACTCGATAAGGAAAAGGAAATATATCGAGCCCAAGTGCTTGGCAGCGGCAAGCCCGAGGTCATTATCGACAAAATTCTCATTGGCAAGATGCGCAAATTCGTCAACGAAGTTACCCTCCTCGGCCAGGCTTATGTCAAGGACACAGATCTCACTGTACGGCAGTTATTGGATCGAGAACAAGCGCAGGCCATTGCATTTGTGCGTTATGAACAGGGTGAGGGGCTGGATAAACGGGTCGATGATTTTGCCGCTGAAGTGAAACAGCAGGCAGGGATCTAGGAGGTTGCCCGAGAATTGAAAGCCTACTGTGGATAAGGTCAATGCCCCCTGAACAATACAAGCGGATTCTGCTAAAGCTCAGTGGTGAGGCTTTGGCAGGGTCTTCCGGATGTGGGATTGATGCGGACATGGCAAGTTATTTCAGCACCCGGATCTGTCAGTTGGTGGAGCGAGGTCTTGAGGTTGCTCTGGTCGTTGGAGGAGGGAATTACTTTCGCGGTGCGACCACGGGATTGTTGATGCAGCGCCCGGTCGCAGATCAGGTGGGGATGCTGGCTACCATGATGAATGCACTGGTCATGCAGCAGGCATTGCTCAATGCCGGACAACGGGCCTGTGTGTTGTCGGCGATTTCGATGCCTGCGGTTGCAGACAGATTTGTTGCCGCTTCGGCGGTACGATTGCTGGAAGCGGGACAGGTTGTGATCATTGGTGGTGGTACAGGAAACCCCTATTTCACCACGGATTCTGCAGCTGCTTTGCGTGCACTGGAACTGGGGGCGGATTGTTTTATCAAGGCTACGCGAGTCGATGGAGTGTATGACGCAGACCCTGAATGTGACCCAACAGCTAAACGTTTTGCATCTTTACCTTATTCGGCGGTTTTGCAACAAAATCTCAAAGTACTGGATGCCACGGCGGTTACGCTATGTCGCGAGCAGGGTTTGCCCGTACATGTTCTGGATATTTTTGAGCCGGACAGTTTGTTGAGGTTAGTGCAAGGCCATCAGGTTGGCACGCTGATTGGTCCGGAAGACCCGAAAATAGAGTAGAATCAGCGGCAACATACAAGTATCCTTCGTACAACGCCTGGTATGTCCACGGTAGACGCTCTGTTCCCGAATAGGCTCTTGAGCAAATTACAAATAAGAAAGGCCAGTATATTTGTTGGATAATGGTCAGATAGTGGTAATATCCGGCTCGTTATAGGACGGTTGTACAGCCACATTTCTTGATATGTGGACAGGGTTTTCGCATGGTTTGATGCTTGATACCTGATGGTTGTGGAGAATAACAATGCTGGATGAAATCTATAAGGATGCGCAGATGCGGATGTCTAAGACGCTGCAGGTGCTGCACAATGAGTTGAGAAAATTGCGTACCGGCCGAGCCAGCCCTGCGTTGGTCAACGATTTGCCAGTTTCCTGTTACGGCTCCACTTCGCCGTTGAATCAGGTTGCAAATGTCGGTGTGCAGGATCCCAGAACGCTGTCTGTTACGCCCTGGGACAAGCAATTGGTGCCGGCGATCGAAAGGGCTATTATGGAGTCCAGTCTAGGGCTCAATCCCATGTCAGCAGGCCAGGTAATTCGAATTCCACTACCACCTTTGACCGAAGAACGCCGCCGGGAACTGGCGAAGACGGTACGTGGCGATGGTGAGAACACAAAAATTGCGCTCCGAAATATTCGTCGGGATGCAATAGGTACATTACGTGATTTGTTGAAAGACAAAGAGGTTTCAGAGGACGACGAGCACCGCGCACAGGACAGGTTGCAGAAATTGACTGATCAGAATACCACCGAGGTTGACGCAATTATTGCCACCAAGGAATCGGAAATCATGGAAGTCTGAGACGATTGATTGTGGCTGACTTATTAGCATTGGCCCAAAAAATATAACCCCCAGTCCTGTCAGACGTCTGTTAACGATGCAAGAAACTCCAATTTTGGATACGTTACCGACCCATTTGGCGGTGATTATGGATGGTAACGGTCGCTGGGCAACTGAGCGTGGACTGCCGCGTGTGGCTGGCCATCGTAAGGGAGCCGAAGCAGTCCGCAAACTGGTGCGCTATTGTGCCGACCTGGGGATTCCTAACCTTACTGTGTTCGCATTCAGTAGTGAAAATTGGCAGCGGCCCGCCCATGAGGTTAGTTTATTGTTGGAATTATTTGTGCAAATGCTTGATAAGGAAGTCAGGAGTTTGCATAAGAACGGCATCCGGTTTCGAGTACTTGGTGATATTTCCAGATTTCCGCAAAAAATTCAGCAACGTATTGGTAAAGCACAACAGCTAACAGCATCAAATACCAAATTATGCCTGAATATTGCCGCCAGCTATGGTGGGCGCTGGGATATTACCCAGGCCTGTCGTTCTATCGCCGAGTCTGTCAGTGCCGGGCTTTTGGATGCAGAGCAAATTACCGAAGGCCTGCTGCAATCCTGCCTCAGTACCGAGAGTTCACCGGATCCGGATCTCTTTATTCGTACCGGAGGAGAACGCAGGATCAGCAATTTTTTACTCTGGCAGCTCGCCTATGCCGAGCTCTATTTTGTCGACGACTTGTGGCCTGATTTTGATGAACGATCTCTGCTCGTTGCATTGACCTGGTTCAGCAGTCGGCAACGTCGCTTTGGCATGACACGGGAACAACTACAAGCGGCTGGATCGGGCGGAAATGCTTAAAACCCGGGTGCTAACAGCCTTTCCTTTGGCTGTTCTGGCGGTGGTGTTGGTATTTGTTCTGCCGACTGCCTGGTTTGCCTTGTTGGTTGGTTTGTTGATCCTGCTTGGAATCTGGGAGTGGGCAACTTTATGTGGACTAAAGGATTTGCGGAGTCGGACGCTGCTGCTCCTGGCTACAATTGTGCTTGCCACATTGTTGTGGTACCTGCCATCACCGGCCGTATTGTGGTTTCTGTCGGTGTCAGTACTATGGTGGTTATGGAGCTTTCTGCTGTTGCCATCGCCGGTTAGTCATTCCAGGCTGCTTGGTGCCGGTCGTGGTCTGTTCATTTTTGTTCCAGCATGGTTCGCTTTGCAGTGGCTGCACCAACAACCCACTTTCGGTCCCTTTTTAGCATTGTCCGTACTGCTAGTGGTCTGGATGGCGGATACCGGAGCCTATTTTGCCGGTCGACGCTGGGGCCGCCATCAGCTGGCTCCCCGCATCAGTCCAGGTAAGACCATTGAAGGGGCTGCGGGTGGGCTACTGCTGGTGCTGCTTTATGCACTGTTTAGTAGTTACTGGCTGGTGACAACCCCGGTTGGTTTGTTATGGTGGGTGATAACGTGCCTCTGCAGTGCCATCTTTTCGATACTTGGTGATTTGCTGGAGAGTCGTCAGAAGCGCCACGCCGGGGTCAAGGATAGTGGATCTTTGCTGCCTGGGCACGGTGGAATGTTGGATCGTATCGATAGCCTGACCGCTGCGCTACCCTTGTACGCACTACTTTGGTACACCCTTAGGCCTTGAAGGATGGTACGACATTGTCGACACAGTCAGTAACATTGCTCGGTTCGACCGGATCAATCGGTCGCAGTGCACTGGATATTCTCGGTCGTCACCCGGATCAATTTCAAGTTGAAGCGTTAACCGCATGTGATAACTGGGAATTGTTGTGGCAGCAGTGCCAGCTGTATTGTCCCCGGCAAGTGGTCCTTGTTGATACGCAGGCAGCCGATAAATTGCAGCAAAAATTACGCCAGTCAGGCCCCGAAGTTGAGGTGTTGGCAGGTATGCAGGCACTCAACCAGGTTGCTGCATCACCTCGTTCGACCATCGTCATTGCCGGCATCGTAGGTGCTGCTGGTTTGGCGTCGGCTTTGGCTGCGGTTCGCCATGGCAAGCGGGTGTTGATTGCCAACAAGGAGCCATTGGTAATGGCTGGACGTCTGTTCATGACCGAAGCTCGGTTGCACGGGGCATTATTGATGCCGGTTGACAGTGAACACAACGCGATCTTCCAGTGTTTGCCGGATGGCTACTGGGACATTGTCAGTGAACGCGAAGCTGGAATCAAAGAGCTTGGCGTCACAAAAATTCTGCTCACCGGTTCTGGTGGGCCTTTCCTTGCCTGGTCCTATGAAGACATGGCAAGGGCGACACCGGACGCAGCCTGCAAGCACCCTAACTGGTCCATGGGCAGGAAGATTTCGGTGGATTCGGCAACGTTGATGAATAAAGGTCTGGAAGTGATTGAAGCGTGCCATCTTTTTCATTGCCAACCGGTCAATATTGAAGTGGTGATCCATCCACAGAGCATTATTCACTCCATGGTCGCTTATGTGGATGGTTCTATGTTGGCACAAATGGGTCGCCCTGATATGCGTACGCCTTTGGCCAATGCCTTGACCTGGCCACAACGGATCGATTCCGGTGTCACAACACTGGATCTGCTGCAGCTGACAGAGCTGAGTTTTAGTAGCCCTGATGAGCGACGATTCCCTTGTTTGCGGTTGGCACGCTCGGCTGCTGAGCGTGGAGGTACGGCACCGGTATTATTAAATGCTGCCAATGAAGTGGCTGTTCATGCATTTCTTGAGAAGGGCTGCAGATTCACTGATATTCCAAAAATTATCGAGCAGACCATGGAACGGATTTCAGTACAGGATGACACTGAGCTATCCTGTATTCTTGAGGCCGATCATCAGGCCCGTGTTGAGGCACACAAAGCACTTGCCGAACTCTTATAACCTGAGGTTTAATGTTCGCCTGGAGTTTGATGTTAGACAATGCGGCGATGGGCGGACGGCCGCCTCGTGACCCCTGAAACCTCGAACTGACCTGTAACCTTGACTGTGCTAATGTCCTCTATCCGATTATGAACAACTTTCTATACAGCACCGGTGGTTTTATCGTTGCCCTGGGTATACTCGTCACAATTCACGAATTCGGTCATTTTTGGGTGGCTCGACGGCTGGGTATCAAGGTCCTGAAATTCTCCATCGGTTTTGGTCGAGCAATTTGGTCCAGGAAATCCGGGCCAGATCAGATCGAGTATGCTGTTGGTATACTACCACTGGGCGGTTATGTCAAAATGCTTGACAGTACGGAAGGCGAGGTTACTGCACTGGAGAGCGGGCGTGCTTTCGACCACCAGCCGGTCTGGAAGCGTTCCTTGGTGGTACTGGCCGGGCCCGGTGCGAATTTTTTATTTGCGATTGCCGCCTACTGGCTGGTTTTTGCGATGGGTACGCAAGGCTTACGCCCGGTTGTGGGTAGTGTGGTGCCCGGCTCACCTGCAGCAATCGCCGGGTTCCAAAAGGGTGATGAGATCGTAGCGATCAATGGTCATACCAATCGTAGCTGGTCCGATCAAAGGTTATGGCTTTTCGATGGCATTCTGGATGAACAGCCGGTTTTTTTCACCGTTCGCTCCCCGGGTCGTGCGGAGCGACAGTTGTCCATTCGTCCACAACATATGGCTGCCACTTTAGCTGATGGCTCGGTGATGAGTCGTGGCTTGGGCTTGTTGCCCTATTCGCCACCGGTTCCCGCAGTGGTTGACAAAGTATTGCCAGATAGTCCTGCGGCACGTGCCGGTTTGTTGCCTGGTGATCGAATTCTTAAAATTAATACGGTTGCCATCACTGACTGGTTCAATGTACAACAGATTATTGCCAAAAATCCCGGGCGGCTTATGCGGCTGGAAATCGAAAGACGAGGTCAAACGGTTTTGATACCGTTGACTCCTGGTCGCGTGGATGTTTCTGGCCGAGCCATCGGTCGGATTGGTATTCAGAGAAAATCTACGCACATCCCTCCTGACATGGTGGTAGATTTGCGTTTGCCGGTATTTCAGGCTTTGCATAAATCTATTGAAACCACTTGGCTGATGTCGTCACTAACCTTGCGTATGATGGGGTTGATGATTATGCGCAAGGTTTCTCCCAAAACACTCAGCGGGCCTTTGACCATCGCGCAATATGCAGGACAGACAGCCCAGATCGGTTTGCAGCAATTTCTGTTGTTTTTGGCTGTGGTCAGTGTCAGCCTCGGGGTCTTGAATCTGTTGCCAGTGCCTGTTCTCGACGGCGGTCATCTGCTGTACTATATAGCCGAGGTGATCAGTGGCCGGCCGCTACCTACGCAGCTAATCTTTTGGAGCCAGCAGGTCGGCATTGTATTGCTGCTGGGGCTTATGAGCGTGGCATTTTATAACGATATCATGCGTCTTGTTCAATGATTCGGCTGCATTGGTAATGAATGGCAATCTGCAACAGCAAAGGAGAGGGTGTGATTGAATATTTAAGCCACCGGATTCGGTACTATACTGCCGTCTCGGTAATGCTGATGTGGGTGTTTGCGACCCCGGCGGCTGCGATCGAGAAGTTTGTTATTAAGGATATCCGTGCAGAAGGTTTGCAGCGTATTTCTGCCGGGACGGTGTTTAATTATCTGCCTCTTAAGGTGGGTGATACCGTCACAACCGAGTCGCTCTCAGCGGCCGTTCGCGCGCTTTATAAAACAGGTTTTTTTCGAAATGTTTCCCTGCAAAGAGAAGGGCAGGTGCTGGTTGTTAAAGTCTTGGAAAGACCGGCAGTGGCCCAGATTGACTTTATTGGCAACAAAGAATTCGACGATACAATACTCAATAAGGCATTCAAACAGTTGGATATTGTTGCCGGCAGGGTTTTTAGTCAATCGAGTTTGGACAAAGCGTTGCAGGCACTAAAAAACCAGTATTTTAGTCGTGGCAAGTATGCTGTGGTACTGCGCCCAACCATTACACCGCTGGAGCGAAATCGTGTTTCCATTACCATAGAGATCGATGAAGGTGAGGTTGCTCACATTAAAAGGATCAACCTGACGGGCAATAAAGCCTACTCGGAGGATAAACTTAAAAGCTTGTTCGAACTCAAGGCGACTACAGCCTTCATGTTTTTCAGCAAACGCGACCGATACTCGAAACAAAAATTGTCGGCGGATCTGGAAGGACTACGAAGCTTTTACCAGAACAACGGCTACCAGGAATTTCGAATTGAGTCGACAGAGGTGTCCATTAGTGCGAATCGCAAGGCGATGTTCGTGGATATTGCGATCCACGAAGGACCTCGCTATTTATTTGGTAACATTCAGATTCGGGGCGAAACACAGGTCTCCAAAAAGAAACTTCGCAAGTTGGTCAGCTTTTCTACCGGTGAAGTTTATTCCCTGAAGCGGGTTAGTGAAACGCGTGCTGCATTAGCTTCGAGGCTAGCGGATGAGGGTTATGCATTTGCCAATATCAATGCGATTCCTGAAATTCAGAAGGACAAGAATCGCGTGGATTTTGTTTTTGTGATCGATCCGGGGCGGCGTGTTTATGTGCGCAAAATTCATATCAACGGCAATATCACCACTCGTGATGATGTCATTCGGCGCGAAATGCGACAATTGGAAGGAGGTTGGTTTTCTGCCAGTAAAGTCCGCCGCTCCAGAGTGCGGCTCCAGCGTTTGGGTTTTTTTGATAAAATTGAGATCCAGACACCCTCGGTACCAGGCACAGTGGACCAGATTGATATTGATGTGACGGTTACCGAAAGAGCGACCGGAAGCCTGACGCTTGGAGTGGGTTATTCAGATGCAGATGGGCCTCTGGTGCAGGCCAGTGTTTCGCAAAAAAATCTTTTTGGAACCGGCAAACAACTGGACCTCAGTGTCGATAATTCGAGCACCACGAAGCATTTAGGCATTCGTTACACCAATCCCTACTACACGCTCTCGGGGGTTAGCAGGACATTTTTTGTTAATGCTCGCAAGGTGGATTCCTCGAGTACTGCAACTGCGGACTATATCGCTGATACGTATTCATTGGGTATGGCGCTGCAAATTCCGGTTACCGAATTTAATTCTATTAACCTTGGTTTCAGTGTGGAGCGGGTAAGTTTGAGTTCCACCTCACAAAGCCCTCCCGAAATTCTTAATTTCATTGCGCTGTATCCACAGAATAATGACTACAAATTAACCATAAGTTATAGTCGAGACACCAGGAATCGGGCCTTTTTTCCATCGGCAGGCAGCCTGCAGCGAATTTCTTTGGAGTCGACGGTGCCAGGCAGTGATCTGGAGTACTATAAACTCGGTTTGCGTAGTTCCTGGTTCTGGTCGATCACCAAGCGCATCACATTTAATGCTTTTGGGGATATCGGCTATGGTGATGGCTACGGAAAACAAAGTGCGTTGCCGTTTTTCAAGAATTACTACGCGGGTGGCTCGAGTACTGTACGGGGTTACGATTCGCGCTCTCTTGGCCCACAAGATACCGGTGTTACCCCGTCATCACTCGGAGGCAGCAAACGAATATTGGCCGGGCTGGAGTTATTTTTCCCCTTTCCTGGCAGCGATGCCAGTAATGATAAACGATTGGCCTTGTTTGTTGATTCAGGTATGGTGTACGGGGACCAGGAGAGTATAGACTTGGGGGCTCTGCGTTATTCTGCCGGTGTGGCATTCAAATGGTTCTCGCCCATGGGGCCGCTGAGTATCAGCTATGGAGTGCCGCTCAATGACAAGCCGACAGACCGTATTCAGAAAGTCCAGTTTACTCTGGGAACCTTATTTAAATAAATGGATTGAGCGGTAATTTATTTTTCAGGAGATGGTTGTGAGAACGACATTGATCAAAGTAATGATAGCTGTGGTAGTGGTATTCACGTTTAGTATTTCGGCGCAGGCGCAAGCCTTGAAAATAGGTTATGTCAATGCTCCCAAGCTTATTGACAAGGCCCCGCAGAAGGCGGCGGCACTAAAAAAGCTGGAGGCCGAGTTTGGCCCCCGGGATAAGGAACTGCGGGCCATGCGTGATGATATCAAACGCCTGGAAACTGATCTTGGGAAAAACTCCCTGATTCTTGGTGATAGCCAGCGCCTGCAAAAAGAAAACAAGATTCGTGCTTTGCAACGCAAACTTCGCCGTATGAATCAAGAATTCAAGGATGATTTTAATTTGCGGAAAAATGAAGAGCTGGCAAAATTACAAAAAACGATAACTGCAGCAATTGTCAAGATCTCTATAGAAGAAAAATACGATCTGGTCCTGCAGAATGTAGTCTATGTCAATCCAAGTCTGGATATTACCCAAAAAGTACTGGATAAACTTGGGAACTAGTCGGGCGGTGTAGTCAGCCAGTTTGTTGTTGCCTGGGGTTCACTTGTTGTGAATATGCGTCCGGGTAGGGCTGAATAGAAATGGAGAATGTTAGTGAATACTCAGCTGGATATTAACCAGATCAAGAAGTTTTTGCCGCACCGCTATCCATTCTTGCTGCTTGACAGGGTACTTGAGCTGGAGGTGGGGCAAACACTGCGTGCACTCAAAAATGTTACCGTTAACGAACCATTTTTTCAAGGGCACTTTCCCAGCCACCCGGTGATGCCCGGTGTTCTCCTGATTGAGGCGATGGCGCAGGCTTGTGCTGTACTGGCAGCCGCTGGGCTCGGTGAAGCAGCTTCAGACCAGCGTATCTACTATTTTGCAGGCATCGACAAAGCCCGTTTTAAAAGACCTGTTGTGCCTGGTGATCAGTTGCTCATCGACGCAAAAATTTTGCGTCGTATCCGTAGTATCTGGCGCTGCCAGGCAACGGCATCTGTTTCTGGAGTGTTGGTTTCCAGTTGTGAACTCATGTTTACCTACAAGGAGGTAGGTGGTGATTGATGCCAGGGCGGTCGTCTCGGCAGATTGTGAACTGGGTGATAATGTCAGTATTGGTGCTTTTTCCATCATCGAACACGGCGTTACGATTGGTAGTGAAACCCAGATCGGCCCACATGTGGTGATTCGTTCCGGGACCACGATCGGCCGTGGGAACCGGATATTTCAGTTTGCATCATTGGGTGAAGAGCCTCAACATCTAGGCTACCAGGGTGAATCCACTCGATTGCTGATTGGTGATCACAACACCATCCGGGAATATTGTACGATCAGTCGTGGTACTGCCAGTGATACGGCAATTGGAGGCAAAGATAAAACGGTCATTGGCAATCATAATTTCTTAATGGCTTATGTGCATATCGCGCACGATTGTCAACTGGGTGATTATTGTATATTTGCCAATGGTGCGAGCTTGGCAGGTCACGTGCAGATCGGTGATCACACTGTGATGGGGGGATTTGCGCTGGTACATCAATTCTGTCGTATTGGGGCTCATGCCATTACCGGTATTGGCGCGGTCTGTCTGCAGGATGTCCCGCCCTATGTGCTGGTGGCGGGTAACACGGCGACACCGCATGGTCTGAATAAGCGGGGTTTGCGGGCTCGGGATTTTTCCGAAGATGCGATCAATCGACTCAAATGGGCCTATCAGATATTGTATCAGTCCAGATTGCTGCTACATGACGCCATCCAGCAGATTGCAGCTGCGCCTGATCCAGACGGGCATCTACAACACCTTGTGGTTTTTTTACAGTCGGTAACGGAACGCGGCATCGTACGGCCAAAAAAATACCACGAAGCCTTGGGTGGTTGATTTCAGGCCAGTCACTTCATGCTGTGCCCTCCCGCTACGGCTCCTATTCCCGGACAGCCTCCTGGCATCGGACAATCCTTTTGTACCGCTGACCGGGTCTCGGGCAAATTGTCGTGAAAATAGCCATTGTCGCTGGTGAAACTTCAGGTGATATGCTCGCTGCTAAGCTGATCAGCAGCCTTAGAGCGGATAACCCGAATAACTATTTTTTTGGTATCGGTGGTCCTTTGATGCAGGAGCAAGGATGCCACTGCCTTTTCTCCATGCATGAAATTTCGGTCATGGGGGTGGATCAGTTACTGACTCGTATCGGGCACATACTGGCTTTGCGTCGCCGTTTGCGGGATTTTATTCTGCAGCAACGGCCAGCGGTTTTTGTTGGTGTCGATGTTCCGGATTTCAATCTCGGACTGGAAGTGGATTTGCGAAAATCAGGTATTCCCTGTGTTCACTATGTCAGTCCCACGGTTTGGGCCTGGCGAGGGTATCGTATCCATAAGATCGCCAGGGCAGTTGACAGGATGTTGACGCTGTTCCCTTTTGAAGCGGAGTTCTATCGTCGGCACCATATTCCAGTGACCTACGTAGGTCACCCACTGGCCTGTGAGATTGCCTCCATGGAAAGTGTTCAGGTATCCAGGGAGGTTCTTAATCTCAATGTAGCACAACGATTGGTGGCGGTTCTGCCAGGGAGCCGGGTTAGTGAAGTCGAGCGACTGTTTCCAATATTTCTCGCAACTATAAAGATTTTAGCTAGGGAGTTTCCAGGAATTCGCTGGTTGATCCCCGCAGTTAATCAGCAGATGTATTCTAAAAT
>DRJH01000129.1 GCA_011052285.1 Gammaproteobacteria bacterium | reverse complement strand
CTGCCGGTTAATGACCCGCCACAAACACCAGGTGGTGAGGCAAGGATTAACGAGAATACCCAGGCATCCGGCCGGCTTGCAGCCACGGATCCGGAGCATGATCCATTGCTCTATCATCTTACATCGCCTCCTGCCCATGGCCAGGTAAACCTGACTGAAAACGGGCGGTTCACCTATCGTCCCGAACACAACTACAGTGGCTCCGATCATTTTGCTTACACAGTTGATGATGGCCACGGTGGTATGGCCCCCGGGGGGTTTAACATTACTATTGACCCCACCAACCATACCCCGACCCAAACCGTCAGCATCCCTGACCAAAACGTTGTAGTCACCACCGAGACGGGGACGGGGAAAACCACATTGGCGCACCTGCTGATGGGTCACATTACTCCGTCCGCTGGTCACATTGACGTGGATGGCATCACCCTGCAACAGGTTTCATTGTCCTGGTGGCGGGAACAGATCATCTATCTGCCGCGGCATATCAACCTGGTTGATGGCAGCATCCTTGAGAACATCACCTTGGGAAGACCCGATGTTACCCAGGAGATCGTGGATCAGGCAGTGGTGAACAGTGGTCTGCGTCGTTTTATCGACCAAAGCGCCCAAGGTATACACACACAGGTGGTGCAGGCGTTCCCGGCAAGCACTCGCAAACAACTGGCTATGGCGCGAGCGCTGGTCACAGATGGCATTCTGGTTATTCTTGATGAGCCATTCGAAGGGCTTGATGTTGTTGGACGCGAGCTGATGGCGAACAATATCCAGTCCTTTTTAGATGCCGGCAAGAGTGTCGTGCTGATGCTCCAGGATCCGAATCCTGTTGGGGGTCATCACCATTTATTGGATCTAAATCCGCATTCCGGTCCCCGGCTGATCACAGACCACGAGTCGGTGCGTGCAACAGCAACCGGAGCATGAAAATGATCCATCAAAACCATGCCATCGAGCAGGAAAAGCACACGGTTCTGACCGCCCACCATCTGTTCCTGCTGGTTCTTTGTATCAGCACTGCAGCCTTGATTGCCTGGTCCTGGTATGGCCGACTGGATGTCGTCTCCCTGGCTGGAGGTAAGGTAATCCCCGGCAGTATGGTGAAAACGGTGCAGCACCTCGAAGGCGGTATTGTTAAAAAAATATTGGTCCAGGAAGGCCAGCGGGTAAAGGATGGACAGACGTTGATGGAGCTTTCCCGGACCGGAAGTTCAGCAGATCTGGCCAGGCTGGAGATGCTGGCCGCTGCCAGACAAGCGGATATCGTGCGATTGTCTGCAATGCTCAAAGATGCCAGGAAGCTACACTTTACCGGCTCGCTTGAGAACCAGTACCCGGATATTGCCAAGCAAAACCGCGCGCTTTTTCAAACCGGTAAAAAAGCACTGAAAAGCCAATTGGCCGTGTTACATCAGCAACTGGAACAACGCAAAAAAAAGGCAAAAGTGTTGCGTGTGCGAATTACCGGCAACCAAAAAAATCTGGAATTGACAACAAAACAACGCAATCTGAGTCGAAAATTACTGCAGGAGAATCTGACCACAAGCTACAAACAGCTTGATCTGGAGCGCCAGGTTGCGAGCCTCGAGGGAAAAATTCAAACCGACCGGGTCAGCCTGGAAGAGGCTCGCCTGGCCTTTGCCGAAGTACAGGCCAGGATACTGCAGGCAAGAGTAGAATACCATGCAAAAGCAGAGGAATTATTGCAGAAAACACGTGAGAATCTACAAACCATAGCCATACAGCGCAGAAAATATACCGACAACTTGGCGCGCACCGAAATCAAATCACCCGTCGATGGTATTGTCAAAACCCTCCATATCGTCACCTTGGGAGGGGTCATCCGGCCCGGAATGGCCGTGGCGGAGATCGTTCCGGAGGGTGACTATTTATTGATCGAGGCCCATTTGCCGGTAGAAGATATCGGCTATGTGCATGTCGGCCAACAGGCGGCCATACGCCTGGCTTCCAGTGATGCCAGGCATTTTGGAAAAATCACCGGCCAGGTGGTTTTTGTCGGTCCAGACGCATCCATGACCCGGGATCAGCGTCCATTTTATACACTCCGCGTGCGCCCCAACAAAGAACGTTTTGACAACGGTTACCAGCAATATCAGCTGTCACCGGGTTTGCAGGTTATGGTATCACTGCATATCGGCAGCCGTTCTGTACTGCAGTATCTGTTTGATCCCTTTCTTAATTCCCTGGCATTTTCGCTTCAGGAACGATGATGCGACTGCTGTTTATTCATCCCAATTTTCCGGCACAGTGCCGGCATCTGGCCGCATGGTTTGGTAGTAAGCCGGATTGTGAAGTCGTCTTCGCCACAGCCAATCCACGCCGGGAATGGACCATACCCGGGGTAAAAAAGGCTGTCTATACCGTAAAGCCGGCAAAAAATGATCCTTTTTCGCAACCCCTGTTCGATGCTTCGGCGCATGGACTGGCGGTATTGAAACGCTGCCTGCAACTTCGTAACCGGGGATTTTATCCGGATGTCATCTATGGGTATTCTGGCTGGGGCGGGACATGGTTCATCCGTGATGTTTTTCCCAATGCGCGTTTTGTCTCTGTCGTAGAGTGGTATTTTGATGCACAAAGCGAGGACAGCCTATGTGGCAGAAAAACACCGATTGCCGCCGAATATGCCGCCCACCTGCGTCTGAGAAATACGGTTATCCTGCATGACCTGGCATCATCCGACCAGGTGCTGACAGCGACTCATTGGCAACGCCAACAATTTCCTGCCCGCTTTCGTGACCACATCGCCGTCGTCCATGAAGGGATTGATACCGAGTATTTTTCGCCGCAAGCCAACGCGGCCCTGGAAATCCCGGGCTTGGCCCTGACCGGTGAAGAAAAGATCATCACCTACGCGAATCGAGGCATGGAACCGTACCGCGGATTCCCACAGTTCATTCAGGCTTTGCCGCAGATTTTTGAGAAAACACCGGATTGCCATGTGGTGATCGCAGGTTCAGATCGGGTCTGTTATGGAGCTGCCCGTGAGGATGGCCGGAGCTGGAAGGAAGCCATGCTGGAGCAAGTCAGCTTGCCTACCGGGCGCGTCCACTTTGTCGGTTCCTTGCCCTACGGACAGTACCGTACCCTGCTACGCCATTCCAGCGTCCACGTCTATCTGACCCGGCCATTTGTACTGTCCTGGTCCTGCCTGGAGGCAATGGCCTGCGGATGCCTGGTTGTGGGTTCAGATACGGCTCCGGTTCGTGAAGTCATTCATCATGGTGAGCACGGTCTGCTGGCTAATTTTTTCTCGCCGACCGACATTGCCTCGAACGTCACGGCCGTCCTGCAGGGCAAGGTTCCGGCAAGGCAAATCCGCAACAGCGCCCGGCAAAGGATTTGTGACAACTTTGACCTGAACCACCTTTTGCTCCGGCAGATCGAGCTACTGACTGGTACAACAGCTGCGTATGGCACAGCGAAAATACAACAAGCCTGTGGAGACTAAGTGATGCGAAAAAATTACTCTATCGAAGCGATTATTACTCTTGCCGCCCTGACTGCCTGGTCTCCTGTCTCCTTTGGAGATGGACCGGATGGACTTAATCGACGCAACAGTGGGTATAGTCTCGATGGATACGTCCAAATGCTTAGACACACGGGTCGAGGGATCGTAAAGCTGCCGGGTGGGAGGGTGTTGCTGCTCGGAGGAGAAGACGAACAAGGCACCTTGTTCAATGACAACTATGCTTTTTCCTCGATGGCCAGGATAACGCCCACTAGCCGTGGTCTGAGCCCGCTGCAGCCAGCTGATCGCGCTTACATGCAGGCAATGAAGACCTTGCGGGATAATTTGGAGGAAATGAAACAGCTGAGAGACAAACTGGATTCTCTCTCGATACTGCAGTTCATGGATTCATCTTACTCGGATGAGTATAATTTTTTCAACAAAAGACGCAAACAACTGAAGCAAGAAAATCGGCACCTGCGCAAGACTATCCAGGCTCTCGCCGAGGCGGTCTTCAGGGAAGCACGAGCACACCGGCCCACGTTAAGTCGTACGCGCAGCACGGGGCCAACGGCAACCCGGGTGTTCGATGGAGAGGGGGTGGTAACGTCTACCCAGGGGGATAGCCATGTTGCGGTCAACGATTACCAGCCGACTTCGCCGTGGTATACGGATTCAGGGCAGAATGATGCTGGCATAAAAACATATACCACCTCCGATGGAACTTTTTATGTTTATGGAACACATGGTCCCGCTGAAGCATATCGTGGCCTTGGCCACCTTGACCTTGCGATGACGCGGGTCTCTCGGGGACAGAGTCCCTCCTCAGAGCATGATTCTGCGCTGAGTCAGTTGCAACAAGACCGGGCTGCCCATATGCAGGCTCTAAACAATTTACGGAACAATGTACAGAAAATCCGTCAACTTAAAAGCAGGAAAGATGATTTATTTATTGCCTGGAACAATGATTTGGAGCACGCTAAGGCATGGCGGAAAAAAATCAAGCAGGTGAACAAGAAGATCAAGGCGCTGGAACAAGAAAACCAGCGGCTACGGAAGACCATCCAGACACTTGTAGAGGCAGCCTTCAGGGAGGCACGCCGACCCGCACAGCATAGCACAGGCAGCAGGGGGGCAACCGTAACCCGAGTAGTAGATAGCGAGGGTTTGGTGACCTATACTCAGGGCAATCGTCATGTGGCGCTCAACGATTACCTGCCGACTTCACTGTGGTATACGGATTCAGGGCAGAGTCGTGGTGGTCAGGCCGTGAATCATCAGGATGACCCACTGTTTCTTTCACAAAATAGTTGGGGGCAGCACACGGATGACCAATGGGCCATTAAGCGCGTGGGATTTCTTTCAGCAGACAATCCCCGCTCTGCCTGGCACGGTTTGTCTGCTGGGCAGCCTGTGATCGTTGCACTGATTGATTCGGGAGTGGACCCGACGCATCCCGAACTGGCCGGAACATTGTGGACCAACCAGAAAGAAATTCCCGGCAACAACATTGACGATGATCACAATGGTTATATCGATGATGTACATGGCTGGAATTTTCTCACCGACAACACGGATTTGTTTGATTACAACGGCCATGGCACGGTGAATGCCGGGATTATTGCGGCACGGTCTGATAACGGCATCGGCATTAAGGGGATCAATCCCTGGGCCAGAATCATGCCGCTGAAGGTTCTCGATCCACTCCTGCGAGGGGACTCTGCCGCCATCGGCTTTGCCATTCTCTATGCGGTACAAAATGGCGCCCGGATCATCAACCTCAGCATTGGTGGCACCTCTTTCTCTCGCTTTGAGCGAGATGCCATCGAATACGCTCAGCAAAAAGCGGTGCTGGTGGTGGTTGCAGCCGGCAACGGCGGTACCTCATCCGAGCTGAACTATCCCGGTAGTCTCGATGGCGTATTGACCGTTGCCGCTACCAATGCGGACAATCGCCATGCAACGTTTTCCAACTGGGGCCAGGCGATTGATATCGCCGCACCTGGCGTGGATATTCTCTCACTCAGGGCCTGGCACACGGATCTGTTGCGGTGGGTTGGACCGGACGGCTATGTTCCCGGTTCCGCTATCGTGGGCCGTACCCGGCGCTACTACCGGGTCAGCGGAACCTCCTTTGCTACACCCATCGTCAGCGCTACGGCTTCTCTGATCATGGCGGTACAGCCACAACTCAGTGCTGTAGAGGTGACCCGAAAGATCCTGAATTCGGCAGATGATATCGGCATCCCCGGCTGGGATCAGTTCAGTGGTTACGGCCTCCTGAACGCAACCCGGGCCATGCGTGCCGATCCTGAGTTTCAGGTTCGGGCCTCACTGGCGTCTTTGACCCGCAGTAGCCTGCGTGGCAAACCGGCCATTGTGGTTTCAGGCACCGCCGAAAGCTCCGATTTCGACAGTGCCCGGCTTGAATTAGGCGCAGGATCCAATCCAAAATCGTGGCGCCGTATTGCCACACCCATCACCGAGCCGGTCACTGACGGCCCGTTGGGGGTGATCCCCGCAACCGCTTTTTCCCATGCCGGAACCTGGACCATACGGCTGGTGCTGCAAACCAGTCATCATGGAATACGTGAATCCCGCGGACAACTTCACCTCAACTGAGCTACAGGGTCACAGGTCGAGTAGGGAAGAGGTGCGCTTTTGTGTAGGCCTGTGACTTCTAATGTATCCACCGTTTCCAGCATCGTGGCAAAAGGCCACCAGACCATGCAACACGTTTCCTCCTCCCCCTCTAAAATTCCGTACGTCGAGTTTTCCCCAATACGGCTTAAAACCGGAATTCAACTGCAACCTTCACCAACAGGGTATGAGATTAAGCGCAAGACCCACATGCCCTCATCCCAGCTAACTTATATGCAGCTGACGTGGTACATTCGCATCCTATAATTAGAATGTGGCAATAGATCAGGGTGGCCAATGTAGGATGAATAAGTACTGCCCCTATTACCCGTGAGTGCTCCAGCCATTCTTTTATGCCTGCAAACTGGCAGTCTAATTGAACCATCTGTGAGAAAGCTACGACTACGCAGGTGTACAGAACAAATCAGGTGATGACGATGAAAAGGCAATACTCCATGGCAACCGGGATACCCGTGCAACATCCCGGATTAACCATCACGCTGGCTCTACTGTTGCTGTCTCTGCTTGCTTCGCTGACTTCTCCAGCTGTTGTCGCTAAAAGCAGCAGTAAGAAGTCGTGTATAAGCCACAAGCATAAGGGAGTGACTGATGACCCGGTGTGGGTTATTGCCTACAGAGGTGCCTTTAACGACTGGAGTACAAAGGTCAAAGCACACTATGGAGCCAGTTGGGCCAGTACCAAAACCACGAGTGG
>DRJH01000128.1 GCA_011052285.1 Gammaproteobacteria bacterium | reverse complement strand
TCCCAATGAAACTAATCAAAAAACACTCGTTTGCGAGAGGCCGGTCAAGAAGATCGCTCAAGTCATTTTTGTCAAAAATCATTTGACTCTGGGTGGAGAGTTCAATTGAGTGGGGGGGCGGTTGTCTATACCATTAGTTAAATATGGTATTAATGACGTTTACTACATTTTCGATATTGATGGGTTTCGTAAGATAGTATTTGAACCCTGCCTCTAGGCCCTTTTTGATATCCTTTGGCATGGCGTTGGCGCTAAGTGCAATGACCGGGATATCCCCGGTTTCTTTCAAACTTTGTAACTTCTCAAGTGCTGCGAACCCATTCATGCCGGGCAGGTTAATATCCAGGATAATCAGGTCCGGATGTTTGTTGATTGCCAATGCAATACCCGCTTCGGCGTTGGGAGCTAAGAGCAAGGAAAAACCCTCTATGTGCTCAACAATCATCTCCATCAGTTGCAAGTTGGGTGGGTTATCTTCTATATAAAGAATGCAACGATTAACCTGCGACGGTGGTCGGTCCCCATCATCCACCCTGGATATCCCAACAGCATGATCCTCGGGCGGTTTTTTCTCACCCGGCCTTTTCCCACCTAAGCTTTTCTGGCCCAAGCTTTTGCTATTTAGGCTATTACTGCTCAGGCTATGGCTGCTCAGGGGTAATTCAATCCAAAATGTGGAGCCCTTGCCAATATCGGTATCGACCCCAATGCGGCCACCCATACGCTCGATCAGTTGCTTGGTGATGGTAAGACCAATACCGGTGCCCTCAATTGCCGAGTTCTCCTCCCCAAGTCGGGTGAACGGCTTGAACAACTCATCCAGTTGGTCTGCAGAAATTCCTACGCCGGTGTCGGTCACGGTGATATGCAGCATGCCGCCGGGGTTTTCGTGGCAATCAAAGGTAAGCTTGCCCTGCTGGTGGTTGTATTTGATCGCGTTGGATATCAGGTTGAGCAACGACTGCCGGAACCGCATGTGGTCAGCACGTACCGACCCCACCGTGTTGAAACTTGCTGCGATGATGACTTCGATCTCGCGCCGCTCAACCATAGTAAGGGTCAGGGCAAGGCACTCGTCAAGGACAGCTCGGGCCGATACATCCGTAATGGACAGTGCCATTTTTCCACTTTCAATCTTGGCCAGATCGAGAATTTCATTGATTAATTGCAGCAGGTGCCGTCCACCCTTGATAATGTGTCCTATACTGATTTTCTGGGTTTTCGTCGGGGGTTCCTTAGGGTTGAACTCCAGCATTTCCGCAAAGCCGAGGATGGCATTCATTGGTGTCCGCAGTTCGTGGCTCATGGAAGACAGAAATGTGGACTTGGCACGGCTGGCAGCGACGGCCCGGTCGCGTGCGAGAACAAGGTTCGCAGAAAGCTGCACCTGTTCCAGTGCCGCCATTTCGAGCTGCTCTGTGGTTTCAGCCAGTAGTGTATTATTGATCTCCAATTCGTGATTGGCAGCAAACAGGGTTTTTTCATATCGTTTGTTATCGGTAATGTTGGTAATAAATGCGAAGGAGCCGGCAACCTCGCCTTGCCGGTTTCTAATGGTGGTTGCGTTGATAGCGACATAGACCGTCTTGCCCTGTTGGTTGCAAAAGCCTGACTCATACGTACGATGTGCAGTGGTCTTGAAGCTAGCGAGCTTCTGCTCTAATAAGATGCGGCTTTCCTTATCTAAGATGCGGCTTTCCTCATCGCAAAACTCTGACAGCGGTTTGCCGACTATTTCCTCAGATTGAAATCCCAGCATTTTGCAGAAGGCATGATTCACCTCCCGTACCCGGCCTTTGGCATCCACCCTGCAATAGCCCTCCGTAGTAGAATTGATGCTGTTGCGATATTTGGCTTCGCTCAATTCGATTCGCCTGCGAGCCCGTGATGTCACAGCCGCCAACAGCAGCAGGACCGCTAAAATCAAAGCAGTGAAGGTGATAATGGTAAAACGTGTGCTGCCAAAAGAAGCGTAGGCTTGCTCTTTATTGACTTCTGTGGCGATCCCGAAATTGAGCTTGTTATCCCAAAGCCATGCGCCAACCACAGGAACGCCGCGATAATCATTGTAGCCAGTGAGGTCCATCCCACTCTCTCCGGCTGTGGCACTTTGTGCCATACGGGTCAGTGGTTGCAGATTGCGGGGCAAGGAAGGGGTATAGCCGGATACCATATTGCCTCCAGGATCACGCAGTTCAACTAGCAGGGTTGAGTGCTGGCCGGTGATCAGGCCTATTTTTCTGAGCTGCTCATTGAAGCGGCTTTCGCTGATCATCCGGCCATTTTTGTTGAAAGCATAAGTTTCGCCGCTTTCTCCGACACGAGTTTGTTCAAAGACCGGGGTAAAGCTTTTATCCGGGTCGAGACGAAACACGAGAATAGCGATAACAGCCCCGCTATCATTTTTCACCGGTGTCGCAATGAACATACTGGGCCGCAGCTTGTCGGTTATTTCTGCCGTGTTCCTGTAGTGCATGTCAACTTGCTGAGGCAAACTGACGAGGGTCTCACCAGCGCGCACCCGCTGTAGAAAATTTCCCTGCGCAACCAGGGAGTTGATCACGCCGATATGGTCATCGTAGGTGGAGGCCAGGTTGATGTTATCTTTACCGATGACATCGAAATCAAGGTAGCCGACATCGCCCAACTCAGGTACTAACCACTCTCTCAGGGTTCTCTGGGCTCGGTTGTTGATTAAGGTTTTTGCATCGTTGGGTTCGCCCAGCAGTTTACTGATTTCCATATCAACCAATCTGTGATTGGCCCAAATAATGGCCGCTTTCTTCAGGTTGGCTAAGTGATTACGGATATTTACATGGGTATTTTTTAGCCCCACTTGCAGGGATTTGGCGATAGTTTGGGTATCCCTTTGTTCAAAACGAGCTATTGCAAACCCTGCGGTGACGATGACAATTATCACCAAAATAGCGAAGAGGGCATGCTCACGCTTGGCAAAGGTCGGGAGTGAGTGGTCTTGTATCGGCAGTTCTAAGTCGCCAGGTTGATCATTGTCGGGTTCTTGCCATATCCACCAAATTACTATTGCCACTGCCCAGACGACCAGTAACGCATAGGAACGGTTGACCAGGACCACCCAGCCAATACCGCCTGTTGGTGACAAGAAAAATCCCCATAGGGTCAAAGCCGAGCTCAGAACTGCCAGATAAATGACTGCAAGCCTACCTGTAAGCCACAATCCTGACAAAACAAGTAGCACATAGGGGACACCGCCCGCCACACCCAGCGGCAAAATAACATCCAGAGTGAAGAGCATAGTGGCTAAGGCGATAATGGCGACAATGATTATGGATGAAGTTTTACCCTGCGGCAGCGGGTTTTTGAATGCTACGGAGTGTTTTAATCCGAAATTCATGAACGATGGCCCATTATCTCGAACAGTCGTTTTCGCTCAACAGACATTGTCGGCCCAATAAGGTACGCGGTGGTTCCGGAATCTCAGTGGTCATTGGTTTGCCGCCTGTGGTGGTTATTTGTTAGCAAAGCCTGTTTCTTGAAGGTGTAATTTAAAATCAAGGTCATCCCGCATGACATCATTGATGAAAAACTGAATCAATTCGTCGAAGCACTTCAGGAGTCCCGCCTTGTCCTGCATGTCTTTGCACTTGCCAGCTATGTTTTCGGTACGAGCCAGCAATTCCCGATGAAAAACACAATGTTCCGCAAGGTGCGGATATTGGGACTTTGTCAATATCCTCTCCTCACTCTGTAAATGTTCCGCTACCGTTTTATTGAACGAGTAGAACAATTTTTCACAAAGATAAATATCCCCATCGATGATAGCGTTATGGGTATTGTTGATGATGTCGAAAATCTTTCTGTGTTGGTTGTCGATGACTTCATTGCCGGTTAGATAGTCCCCATTAAAGGCCACCCGCTCGGAGGCTATCCGGATGCCTGGTGAGGTTGGCGGCTCACACGCATCGCTGTACTGCCTCCCGATATCCTGCACCATCGGTAGAATTTGGTTGAACAACCGGACCATACGTGGTTCGAAGTGTTGCCCTGCACCCTCGTTGAT
>DRJH01000127.1 GCA_011052285.1 Gammaproteobacteria bacterium | reverse complement strand
TGATCCTGCTCACGGATGATAACGGAAGCCCGGCCGACCTCTGAACCGGTGCCGGCAGTGGTAGGGATTGCTACCACAGGATAGATGGCTGAAGATTCTGCACGGGTCCAGTTGTCTCCAATATCCTCCAGATCCCAGAGTGACAAACCGTTTTGCCCGGCCATTGACGCGACCGCTTTGGCGGCATCAAGAGCACTGCCACCACCAAAAGCGATAACACCATCATGTTCACCATTTTGAAAGACCGCAACTCCATTCATGACATTGGTGCCGGTGGGATTGGGTTTGATATCACTGAACAGAGCACAGCTCAGTCCCGTATCGAGACAGCACTGGACGGCCGCAGTGGTCATGGGTAGTCGTGCCAGGCCAGGGTCAGTAACCAGCAACGGTGCCTGCATGCCGAGTTCGCGGCAGATGCCGGGCAGTTCTGTAATCCTGCCTGCACCAACGCGCACGGCGGTGGGGTAGTTCCAGTTCATGTGCATAGCGATAAATCCTCGATACAGGTGCTTGATACGGGCAGTCCGGACGCTCAAAGAGCGGTTTTGAGATGAAAAGACTTGGGTCGGGTCAAGGACAGAAAGCCCAGTTCTGACAAGGTGCAGCCACGCCCGGAGTTGCCGACTCCGGTCCAGGCCAGTGCCGGATCCAGATAATCACAGCGGTTCATGAACCAGGTGCCCGTGTTGACCCGATTACCAATCCGCACGGCGGCCTCCTGATCCTGGGTAAAGACAGCCGCCGTGAGGCCGTATTCACTGTCATTCATCAGCTGTATGGCCTCATCATCATTAGTAACTTTCATGACCCCAAGGACCGGGCCAAATGTTTCTTCGGTCATAACCCGCATATTGTGATTTACATCGGCGAGCAATTGGGGCGCCAGGTAAGGTGTGCCGGCCTGGTCCATGGCGAAATCCTCAGGGTTGATCAGCGCTCGTGCGTGGGCTGCGATGGCTTCAGTGACCTGGCCGCGAACAAAGTCAGCGGCTGAGGTACGGACCAGCGGACCCAGGGTGGTTGCCTGTTGATCCGGCCTGCCGAGTTGGTATTGTCTGACCAGTTGTGCGGCAGCCTCGATAAAATCATCATAGATTGAGTGGTGTATATAGGCTCGTTCAATACCACAGCAGGATTGTCCAGTGTTGAAAAAGGCCCCATCAACGATCGTTTCTACGGCATGTTGCAGATCCGCATCGGCACGTACAAAAGCGGGGTCTTTGCCGCCGAGTTCCAGGCCGACGCCAATAAAACGTCCGGCAGCGGCTTTTTCCACCATTTCACCACCGGGGACAGAACCGGTAAAGGCTACAAAGTCGATGGCGTCGGATTGGATGATGCGCGTGGTGTCCTGATGAGTAAGATGCAGGTGTGTAAAGACCCCATCAGCCAGGCCGGCATGTGTGAAAGCTTCACTATAACGTTCGGCGACCAGCGGTGTTTGGGCAGAATGTTTGAGAATCACGGTGTTGCCCGCCAGCAGGGCTGGAATGATGGCATTGACTGAGGTGAGAAAAGGATAATTCCAGGGGGCAATAACGAACACTGTGCCCAGTGGTTGATGGTTGATGTAACGCGTAAAACCGGGTTTCTCCGTGATCCGGGTTGGAGCGAGTGATGGTTCAGCGATAGCAATCATGTAACGCGCCCGTTCTTCCAGACCGTCGATTTCTCCAGGAGCAAAGCGTACCGGCCGCCCCATTTGCCAGGTAAGCTCCTCGGCAATTTCTGCCTTATGGGCAACCAGGTAGTCAACCGCACGGGTGCAATAGCCCATACGTTGCTCGATGGCAGTATTCTGCCAGTCTTTTTGTGCAGTTGATGCCGCCTGTATGACCGCATTGATATGACTGGAGGTGGCCAATTCACGCTCCACATAAAGCGCGCCATCAACGGGTGATATCGTTTTTAGTAATTCCATCGTATAATCCTTGGAAAAAGTGTATTAAGAAAAAGTGTATTAAATAGAACGAATCTTTAGCGATTTGGTTGTAGATGTAGATCTTGATGATGTTTCCCATGTTCCGATAATCATCAACCAAGCAGATTTGAGACCGATTTTGTCATGGTGAGGCGAATACTGGTTGTATTTAACGACGTAGGGAGAAATCTAGCCAAAGACAGCTTTTTCGCAGTAGGTTCTCTATTCTCGGACAGCCTCCTAGATAATCTCAAAGTATCGATTCATCTCCCAATCCGTAATATGTTTGCGAAATTCACGTTCTTCCCATTCCCGGGTTGCCGCGTAGTGTTCAACAAAGGCATCTCCAAACATTGCCCTCGCAGCTTTTGACCGTCTGAGTCGACCTGCAGCTGCAAAGAGCGTGGCGGGTAATTGTCTTTTTTTCGCAAACTTGACGTCATAAGCGTTGCCTACGATTGCGGCATCCGGCTCGATCTGCTGCTCAATGCCCCACAGACCGGAGCCCAATGCAGCGGCAATGGCGATATAGGGATTGATATCTGCGGCACTGATGCGATATTCCACACGCTGTGACCTGGCTTTGCCAGGAATCGCTCGCAATGCACAGGTACGATTTTCTACTCCCCAACTGGCAGCAGTGGGTGCCCAGAAACCTGGAACCAGGCGGGTAAAGCTGTTGATGGTTGGTGCGATCATACACAACAATTCCGGCAGCAAGACCTGTTGACCACCGATGAACCAGCGCATGGTATCACTCATATTGTGTGGTTTGCTGTCATCATAGAATGCTGCGTGACCATTGAGCTGCTGCAGGGCAAGATGAATATGGCCACTTTGCCCGGGCCAGTCTGGCGACCATTTCGCCATGAATGTCGCCATCCACCCCTGACGCTGGGCCAGAATTTTGGCATAGGTTTTAAATAAGGCGGCCCGGTCGGCGGCTGCCAGTGCTTCGGTATAGGTGATGGCGGCTTCCAGTACACCGGGGCCGGTTTCGGTATGCAAGCCTTCGATCGGAAAATCCATGAGGTCACAGGTTTCCAGGAGTTCTTCGTAGAACTCGGCATAGACCGAATTACGCAGCATGGAATAGCCGAAATATCCCGGGGTGATTGTTTTAAGGTCGTGAAAGTGTTTTTTGCGAATGGAGTCCGGGGTCTCATCGAACACAAAAAATTCAAATTCACAGGCAGCAGTGGCCGAAAACCCCATTGCACTGGCACGCTGTAGGACTCTACGCAGGAGTCCGCGGGGACAGATGGGCTCGGCTCGTTCGACAAATTCACCCAAAAACAGCAACATCCCGTCCTCAAACGGGATTTCCCGGCAACTGTCAACGATGATCCGTACCGGAGAGTCACCATAACCGGTATGCCAACCGGTATAAGTAACATTATCATACAATTGATCACTGCAGTCCCAGCCTAGTATCACATCACAAAACCCAAAGCCACTATCAAGTGCGGAAAAGAATTTTTCACAGGACATGTACTTGCCGCGCATGATCCCATCCATGTCGAAAACCCCGACCTTGATATGTTTCAGGCCACGTTCGCGAATAATCGCTTTGGCATCATCCGCTGTTTTGACCTCGGTTGGTTGCATCGTTCTGTCTCCTTGAGATATTTGAACGAGGTAGGCACACACGTGCTGGTAATGTATCTGGTGCCCACCCGATCCTGACAGTTTCAGGAGTTCTGTCGGGCGTGGAAAAATTTCGTAAAATCTATTACAATACTGAATAATATGCAACATGAATATTCCGTGATCAGCGGTTTGTGCTCGGGCAGTGGCCTGGCCGTGGATTTAGCATTGGTTTCTTCGCTCTGAAGTTGCTATGGGGCTTATGTTGTTCCTGGATCCTAACCAACCCCGTCCCTTTTTCCGAGTTGGCGGGATGGCCCATACCACGGTCATGGCTTTAATCGAGCTTCTGTAAGGATGGTAACAACAACACGACTGGGCAATGATTCCGTGGCAGAGCGTTTAGCAGCAAATTTTGAGCGCTTGACACGCACCGAGCGCAAAGCAGCGCGCTGTTTGCAGGATCACTATCCTTTTTTGGGGTTGGATACGGTCAGTGGTTTTGCCCGTCGCGCCGCGGTTAGTGCTCCCTCGGTATTGCGATTGCTGGATAAATTGGGCTTTGCGGGTTATGGGGAATTTCAATCCACGATCCGCCGTGAAATCGAAACTCGCCTGAAATCTCCTTTGCAGAAAAAACAAAGCAGCGACCAACTTGACAATAATTTCGCAGTGGAGTATGCCGATCAGGTATGTGGCAATATTGCCCGTTCCATGCAGCATATCCCTGCTGCCGAACTGGAGCGTGTGGCTGATCTGTTGGCTGATTTACAGCGGCGCGTATTTTTTCTCGGTGGTCGCTTCAGTAGTGCTCTGGCGCAGTATGGTTATGCACATTTACATGCATTACGAGGTGGTATCCGGCAGATTTCCGGGCAGGCTATCTCCTGGCCGGAATATCTCATGGATATGCAGGCAGAAGATCTGTTAATGATTTTTGATGTTCGGCGGTATCAGTTCGATATCAATCAGTTTGCTCGTGATGCCCAACAACGGGGTGTCAGGGTCATTTTATTCACCGACCAATGGTTATCACCGGTTGCCCGATCGGCTACGCACATTTTTTCTGTACGCTGCCAAACCTTGTCCAAATGGGATTCATTCGCCAGTATCTTGGTGGTCGTGGAAACATTGGTGGCGATCATTACCCGCAGCCACTGGCAGGCTGTTGAAAAGCGGCTAGAGGAGCTGGAAAAAGTACAAACACAGCTGCAAGGCTCCTAGGAGGTCAGCGCTTGGGCCAGTTGGCCCAGGCGCACCACACCGTCTGCCATTTTTTCATCCCAGGGAGATCCGGCACATAGGCGGATAAAATTTCGATACTTGCCGGTGGCGGAGAATATCGTACCCGGTGTGACGCTGATATGCTGTTTCAGGGCATCGGCATGCAAGTCCATGGCATCTACACCGCGTGGAAGTTGAACCCATAGTACAAAACCTCCTTGTGGGCGGGTAAGTCGTGTTCCTTTGGGGAAGGACTCCGCTACGGCCAGCCGTAATTGCTCCAGTTGTTCCCGGTAGGCTCGGCGCAAGCGCATGAGGTGACGTTCGTAGAGGCCGCTACGCAGAAATTCGGCAATCGTCAATTGTGGGATAGAGGCAGTGGCTGAACTGACCAGTTGTTTGAGTTGTAGTACCGGTTCAAAATAACGACCAGGGCTGACCCAGCCTACCCGATAGCCTGGGGCGATGGTTTTGGAAAAAGAGGAGCAGGTCAGCACCAGTCCTTCCGCATCAAAGGCTTTGAACGTATGTGGACGGGTTTGTGAAAAGTGCAGATCCCCAAAAATATCATCTTCGATTAAGGGGATTTGTTTTTTGGCGAGAATATCCAGGATGGCTTTCTTGTTGGTGTCCGGAATCAGCGCTCCTGTAGGGTTGTTGAAATTTGCCACTGAGATGACCGCCTTGATATCCACAGTGTCTAGGGCTTGAGCCAGGGAATCTACACATAGACCGGAGTCGGGGTCGGTGCTGATTTCCACCGCCATCATGCCCAAGTGCTCGATGATCTGCAGTAGGCAGAAATAGGTGGGCGACTCAACCGCTATTGCATCACCAGGTCGGGCGACCGCTTGCAGGCTGATGGATAGCGCTTCTGTAGCGCCGGTGGTGATAATAAAGTCGTCAGGGCCAAGATTGACACCTCGCTCCATGGAGCGATAAGCGATTTGACGGCGCAATCCAAAGTCCCCGGGAGGGTAACAGTAGCTCATGGTTTCCACCGGACGTAGTGATGCAACCTTCTTCAGCGCTCGGGTTAAGCCCTTCGAGGGTAATAATTCATGCGCTGGGTTGGCTACCCCAAGAGGAATGACGCCAGGTACATTGGCGAGACTGAACAGTGAGCTGATGTCATCACCGAACTGAATACGCCTGGGTAAAGGGAGTGGCCGGGTGGGCTTTGGCAGGGAGGGCTCTGCTACAGGTCTGGACTTGATGTAGAAACCGGATTGTGGCCTGGTCTCCACTAGCCCCTGGCCTTCCAGTTGTACATAGGCTTGCATCACCGTGGCAATGCTGACATTGAGCTGCTTGCTCATTTTACGCAATGAGGGCAGGCGATCACCAACGCACAGGGTGTTGCGGGCAATCATTTGATTGACCTGTGCGACAACCTGCTCATAGAGGAAGCCATGTTGCTGATTTCGAGTGAGTATTTGTGGCATAACTGTTATGGTTGTATTTTAAATAAACTGTATCTGTTATGATAACAGTATTGCTCTAAAATGACGAATCAGTTGGCCATTCAGTCAGTTGAGTTCATATTATTTAGGAGGGCATTATGCCATTCGCACAGGTAGCTCGTTTCACAACCACACCAAACTGGGATGACCTGGAAAAGATGACCAGGCGAGCCTGGAGAGGTTTTCTGGCGCTATTGTCTACCTGGTACATGCGCACTGATAGTCGTCGTGCCCTGGCCAGTCAGGACGACAGGATGCTCCGGGACATCGGGCTGAGTCGGGAGCAAGTCGTCCGGGAAATTCACAAAGCATTTTGGCAGGCGTGACAGCAGTTGCTGAAGCATTCTGCAGCACTGTATCTATGGACTGTTCTGATCTGGGGTACGACCTGGTTTGCTATTCGCTTTCAGTTGGGGATGGTCGAACCGGAAGTTTCTCTGGTGTATCGTTTTGCACTGGCTTCAGTCATCCTATTTGTCTATTGTCGACTACGACGCTATCCGTTGCGGCTGGATCGTGATGGACTGATCTTTGTTGTTCTACAGGCAATTTTTCTATTTTCCACCAATTATTTGCTATTTTATTGGGCCACCGGACTGCTTACATCAGGGCTTATTGCTGTAGTCTTTTCAACCGTAGTATTGATGAATGTTCTAAATGCTGCGTTGTTTCTCAAACAGGCGGTAAACAAGCGAGTAGTCGCCGGGGCGGTGTTGGGACTGGCGGGCATTATGCTGGGATTTTATCCCGAGTTTTTCAAGGTAAATCATGCGGTTGTCGCAAAAGGCTTGGCGTTGAGCCTGTTGGCGACCTATGTAGCATCATTGGGCAATATTATCTCTGCACGTAATCAGCAGCGTGGCTTATCGGTCGTGGTTACCAACGCTTGGGGAATGATGGTTGGGGCATTGATCATGGCGCTTTACGCAGTCTTCAAGGGAGCTCATTTTGTCTATGATTGGCAACCGGCCTATACCGCCAGCCTTTTTTATCTGGCACTGTTCGGATCCGTATTGGCTTTTGGCAGTTATCTGACGCTGATTGGCAGGATCGGTGCAGACAAAGCCGCGTATGCGGCGGTTTTGTTCCCGATTGTAGCGCTGACCTTGTCCACTTTGTATGAAGCCTATGTCTGGACCATACCGGCACTTGTCGGTGCTGTGTTAGTGGTGCTGGGTAATATACTGGCGGTAACCCGCTCAAAATCCC
>DRJH01000126.1 GCA_011052285.1 Gammaproteobacteria bacterium | reverse complement strand
GAAACCGAGGCCGGAAATGTTCAAGGACCCAATGACTATCCCCGCCGCCGCACAGATCAGAAGCAGCGATATTAGCGTCTGGCCGGATCGCCTGAGAAAAGATTGAAGTAGGGTCAGGCCAGGTAGGCGGCGCTGGACCATAAGACCCACTACGGCAGTCAATCCAGCGCTATATATGGCCGTCTTGCCGGGTGTGAAGCCCAGCCAGAAAAGCAGGTAAACCAACATCACTAAGGGCACTATATACGGCCATCCCTTACTCAGTACTTCACCCAATTTCGGTAGTTGGTCCCGGTTTAATCCATTGAGGCCGTATCGCGCGGCGATAAGATCGACCTGAAGAAACAGAACAAGATAGTAGATAATCGCTGGAATAATAGCCGCCGTCACCACCTCGCTGTAGGGCACTTGCAGGAATTGGGCGATTAAAAAAGCCGTGGTCCCCATTACCGGTGGCGCCAACTGACCACCATTGGAAGCTACGGCTTCGATCCCGGCGGCGATGTGGGCCGGGAAACCGGAGCGTTTCATCAGGGGGATGGTGATAACGCCCGTACTCATAACGTTACCGACCGTGGAGCCGCTTATGGTGCCGAACAGACTTGAAGCGACCACGGCCACCTTCGCCGGACCCCCTCGCCGGTGGCCCATGATCGCCATGGCAAAATCAGTGAAAAACTCACTCGCCCCCACCTCACTCATGACCGCACCCAGGACGATAAAGCCCAAAACGATTGTCGTTCCGACACCGATAACCAACCCCGGAACACCGTTGGTATCGCTATAGAAGTAGAGGATCAAACGATCCGGGGAAACATAGGCGGCCTCGAAGGACCCCGGAAACAGGTAGCCGATAAACGCATACAGCCCGATGCCGGAGACCAGATAGGCGATGGGTGCACCGCAGTTTCGCCGTAATGCCTCAAGCAGGAGTAGCAATCCGACAGCACCCGGTAGCCATTTTTCGGGGCCGCGGTTAGCGATATCGATCAACCAGTCGCCACTGTTGTAGGCACCCCAAAACCAACAGGCCATGGCGACGGCAGCCAACAGAATTTCCAGCATCCCGGCTTCTTTTCCATAGGGTTTGCCGAGAAACCCGACGCCGATGGTCAATCCCACCATGACGGAAAAGTAGCTGGCATCTAAAATTACCAGGCCAAGTTTAACCTGAGCGTCGATCAGCCAAAGGATACCCAGAGTCGGAATCGAAGCCAGCAAAATGTCATACAACCTTGCTGCTACGTAACGCTGCATCGGGCTAGACCACAAGCATCTTACGTTAAAGAGAACGAAGCGGTGCATCTGGGAAGAAATACCACCGCTTCATTCATTCGGCTCACAGCAGGGCCTTTATTCCATCAGTGCCTTTTCGCGCCGAACATTTTCATTGGTCCATAAACCGATTTCCTTGAAGTATTTGATGGCCCCGGGATGATAGGGCACGGTGTTGCTGGCCTTGGCTAAACCTTTCGCCGTATTGCGGCCGAGAACTTTATATTTCTTTTTCAGGTCACTCCAATTTTGATACAGCAACTTGGTAATCGCATAGGCATCCTGGTCGGAGACGTCCCTGCCGATCAGGAGAAAAATATCGAAGCCAGTTACCGATATTTCACTATTAACACCAACGTTATTTTTACCGGGCTTGCTTTTGGTTATATAGAGCCCCGGCAGCAGTCTGTTGGTAAATTCGCTTGTCGCATTGGGCCCGGTAATATTCAGCATCACCAGGCCGCCGGGAATCGTTGCCTGGGCTTTCCGCGCCAATGGAATGGCCAGGGCCGTCGCCGAAGCGTCAATGGTGCCTTCTGTAACGCCCCTGTAACCATCCGGAAGGCCGGTAACGGTGACCGCATGGACGTCTTTTTCGGGGTTGATTCCACCCGCTTTCAACATCACGATATTTGCCGCCTTCAGGGATGCGTTTGCCTTGAAATCAACGACAACCCGCTTGCCTTTCAAGTCGGCGATGGTTTTCATGCCACTGCTGGCTTTGGCGAAATAGGCATAGGGCAGCGGCCAGACCATGGCCAGGGCCCGCAACCCTTTGAGAGCGCTGGTCTTGGAATAAGGTCCCTTACCGGAAAAAGCCATGCCGCTATCAAGAGAGGAGCTAAGGCCCATGGTTACCTCGCCGCTCTGGATAAGAGGCAGGTACACAGATGACCCGGAGTAAGGTTGCGCGGTCGCCCTAATGCCCAATTTGTCATACAGCAGCTTGGAAAAGCCGCCGCCAACTACATAGTAAAGGGTTCCCTGAGGATTGGTGCCGATGGTGACGCGTTTAAGTCCGGCCGATGCACCCGTTGCTGAAAGTGCGAAACTTAACCCTAAAGAAAGGGCAAGAACCGTTTTGCCTGTTGGTTTAAACATGTATTTCTCCTATTAGATGTATTGAAATTATTATTACTCCGACATTAAGATTTGTCGGTTTTTACTGCCTATTATTTGTAACGATTCACCGGTTTGTGCCAGACCGTTAAAACCAAGCCGGCCCATATACTATCCCCCTGATCATAATGCCGTGTTATCGTGGTTCCATCCGTTCAACGATCGCGGAAGGGTATTCTTAGGGCCACCATTAAGCGTATCGTAAAAATATTCCGCCTGTTTGTTTAGGGCCTTCAACACCACTTCACGATGTCCCTCCTGAAGGCGGTCTTTAATAACGGCCAGACTGATGCCGCCAATCACTTGCCGGGGGCCACTAAACAAGGCAACACCGAACCCCTTTACGCCGGGGACGACGCCATCTTTTTCGGCGTAACCGTGCAGATGGGTGGCTTGTAATAAATCAAGGTAGTGTTCCCTCGTGAGCTGCGCCATAGCACCATCCCTTTGGCGGTTCTCATCAATGATTTGCATGGCGGCAAGGTCGTCAAGCGTGGACAGTATGGCAAGTGTACCGGCCGCCTTACCCAGAGGTACCCGGTCGCCGATGTTGATGGCCAGGAATTGAATCGGATAACTACCAGCATGGCGCTCCATACAAATGCCGTTGTGCCCCGAGTGTAAAAAAAACATCGCCGTATCCCCTGTCTCTTCCGCCAGGGCCTCGACCACCCGCTGGGCTACGGAAAGAAGTCTGCTCTGGCTGGCGGCAGTCCTGGATAGGGTTAGCAAAGCAGGTCCCGTACGGTAGCAGCGTCCCCGCTCGTTACGTTCCACCCAGCCTTCGGCCTGCCATGCCCGAAGGAAACGATGGACAGTACCCCGGTGGATGCCCGTCATCCGGGCTACATCCGCCAATCGAGCCCAGCCGTCTTCGTTTCGCACCTCGGCCAGAGCCCGAAGAATTTGTGCGGATCGTGCGACGCCTTGCATCTAGAAAGCTTCCGCCATCAGAATTTCTCACCTATTAATAGTATTAATTAATGGGCATAGTACCAATATGTTATGTTACACGCAACAAAAAACACACAAAATACACGTAAAGACAAATGATTTATATTAAATACAGCTTTATAATATTAAATATGTCTCACTAGTCGCAACGTTCTGCTGGTCCGGTATTGCAGGAGCAACAAAACGGTCGATTTCTGTTCTCTGACAGCCTCTTGGGTGAATGGGTGGCAGTTCTACTTCGAGATTATTTTCAGGTTAGAAATGAGAGACATGGTGTTCCATGGATGGGACCTACGCTTGGAAATGGACTGAGGTGGGGAAGCCAATCGCTGATCATGAGTTTTGTTGATCAGGGGTTTTATAAGAGACCCTTGTTGCATGGGCCCTTGTTGCAAGAGATTACCGACGGATACTCAGATGGCTAATTGCTGTTGCAATTGTGTGAGTTCATTTTTTGCGATTGCGAGAACATCTATGCTTTGGCTCGAGGATAAACGCCCCTTAATCAGCTTGCCGAATGCGGGAATCTTGCAGAGTGGTGGCAAGGCAGGTTTATCACTTGCGCCAAGATAACTGTAGAGATAGGCAACCAGGGCGAGGTCGACATAGTCGATGTGCTCGGATGGATCACGGAAATAATTTCTGCTTTCGATGGCGACGTCAATCAATTTTTGATCAAATGACCAGGTACGCAATACCAGTGCGCCGATATCTCCGCGTAAATGGCACAATGTTTGTTCGAGCAAGTCAGGTTCACGCAGTAATTCAGGGAATTGGTCTGCTTGCATCAGGATGGTCAAATCACCGATGCTGTGCAACAGTCCAGCCAGCATGGCATGATTCGGATCAAGCAGTCGAGTATATTTCGACAACAGATAGGCGATCGCAGCGACATGGCTGCTATGATGCCAAAGTCGTTGAATTCGTTTTAATAATTGGCGATTGGTTGATGTAAATACTTCCTTTATGCTCAGCGCTAAAATGAGTGACAAGGAGTGTTTGGCCCCCAGTCGGGTAATTGCCTCATGGCAGGACCTTACCGGTTGCACACCACGAAATGATGAACTATTGGCTACTCCAACCAACCTGGATGTCAATGCGGGGTCAAGCCGCACAAGTCTGATAATCGTTTGCAAATCAGGATCTTCCCGTTGCATGAGGCGCCTGATGGTTAACGCGGTTTCGGGTAATGTTGGGAGTTTTAGGGTCTGTTCGTGATAACTCAGTAGAACATTGGCTAAAAGCTGATTTTCGCTGGCGGCATCCTCGGCCGATATTTCCGTGACATCATAGCCATATTGGTCACCGGTCTGGATATCAAACAAGTCTGTATCGAGCGTCAGAATCAGGGACGAGCTTTCGGTTATGACGGTGGCTGTTCTTGGCTGCGCGGCACAGATCGGTAGCCTGGCGATATCAGTTTGCGCCTGGATATGCCGATACACTACGCCATCTCGCTCCAGCTTCAGCCTGCCTTGAAGTAGATATATGACGTTTTTATCTTTCTGATGCTGTCGACACAGTATTTTTCCCGGCGAAACATCCCACAGTTTTGCCTGCTCGAGAAGTTCGGAAATAGCGTCTTCGGGAAAGCTGGAAAGCGGTAGCAGCTCTTGTGCCCACTTGCGCAGCGATGTCGAGTCCTCCGACGTGGTTCTGCGCTTCATGGCGTAACCGCATGTGCAAGAGACAGCAGGCTGTTGCCTGTGAAGTCTTTCCGGTCACCGATGAAGTTGCTTTCGCCGTTGGTCATAGAAAAAATGCTCGCAGTTACACAATTGTAATCAGGGATTTATTAATCACGGGAACCTCTACACCTCTACACCTCTACACCATTTGACACTGATTATTGATGCTTTCATCACAAGGATGTTTAGATGCAGTCTCAATATGTGGCTATATGCGCTACTGCCGCTGCTACCCATTGGCTTGTTCAGAAAGCAACTGACCATTCAAGAAAATGCAATCGAGCCGCATTGTATACCAGATTCATTGTCGCAAACTTTGGACTCGGTCTTTGATCAGCGGTTCCCACCAGGAGGTGGGTTTGTTTGCTGTTGCGGCGGCGAAAAATGAAGACTTGGAGTAACGATGCAGCGTATTCATCTTTATGTCCCATTACGGCGTGTGTTCGTACTCGAATGGTTACATAGGACCTATATGCTCACATTCTCCATGCGAAAATGCCTTGTGCTGAACCAAAATCTAAACACGCCGAATCGTTACAATTTGGATAGGCACAGGTACTTGCACGCAATACCGCTTGACGATCCATGCCCACGGTTGCATGATGCCGAACCGTTTTTAAAAGAGATCACTCATGGCGCAATACGTTTACACATTAAATGGTGTCGGTAAGGTCGTCCCACCGAAAAAAACCATTTTAAAAGATATTTATCTGAGTTTTTTTCCGGGCGCGAAAATTGGTGTGCTTGGCTACAACGGAGCCGGCAAGTCGACCTTATTACGGATCATGGCCGGGCTTGATCAGGATATTCTGGGCGAAGCCCGGCCCCAGGCAGGCTTGCAAATTGGCTATCTTGCCCAGGAACCGGAATTGGATCCCGTGCTTGATGTCCGTGGAAATGTTGAGTCCGGTATGGCTTCGGTCACTGTGGCTCAGGCTCGCCTGGAGCAGATCTACGCCGCGTATGCAGATCCGGATGCGGACTTTGATTCTCTGGCTGAGGAACAATCACGTCTTGAGGACCTGATTCAGGCAGCCGACGGTCATAATCTGGAACACAAGCTGGCCGTGGCAGCAGATGCGCTGCGCCTGCCGCCATGGGAGGCAACGGTCGATACCCTGTCCGGAGGAGAAAAACGCCGGGTTGCCCTTTGTCGACTACTGTTGTCTAATCCGGATATGTTGATTCTGGATGAACCGACCAATCATCTGGATGCCGAATCGGTAGCCTGGTTGGAGCATTTTTTACATGAGTTCCCAGGCACT
>DRJH01000125.1 GCA_011052285.1 Gammaproteobacteria bacterium | reverse complement strand
GATTCTGCAGCTATAGCAATAACGAAGAAAAGAAGGATGCCACCACAGGTTTGACGGCGATACATGCGTTCGAGTTTATCGCGCTCGTGCGCATTGGCCACCACACCTTAGTGTGATCAACCGATATCAGTTGGAACCAGAATTTTGAGTGTCTACCTCCACAATTTCGGAGGGAGTCGATAAAACCACCAGCATTACATATTACTGCATCAGGAATCGCTACTTATGGCCCTTGGTCGGTAACCCCCCTGAATCAACGATCGGTGTGGGCATTCCGGCCAGGCCGGCGAGTTCGCCAACTGTCAACGGTTTGACAGGTGGGCGCAGGTGGTAATGGCCGACGGTTTCAACCGGAATCCCTCGTTCGCGTGCGAATGACTCGCTCACGGTTAGTCCACACATGCGCCCCTGACACGGGCCCATACCACAACGGATGAAAGCCTTGGCTTGATTGGGGCCAGGACAGCCGAGCCGGATCACTTTGCGTAGTTCCCCCGCGCTAACTCCTTCGCAGGGACACACGGTCAGTTCGTCACTCACGTTCAGCGCCGGTGGCGGAAACAGGCGGTTGAGGAAGGGGCGGGTACCGAGCTCGCGCCTGAGGCTGATTTGGATGGGACTCGCGAGTGCGTCACGTGTTCGGGTATCGATGTGTGCAAGCTGGCGTGCTGCCTCCAAGGTCGCGAGTTGTCCACACAGTTTTGCTGCACGCGCACCACCAATCCCGGCACCGTCACCTGCTACAAAGATCCCTGGTACATTGGTCACACCCCAATCATCATGGTACGGTCGCCAGCAACGCTGCACCGAATCCCAGACATGTTTGCAAGCGGACGCCATCGTGAGTTGAGTATTGGGAATGATCCCAAAGTGGAGTAGTGCCAGCCGGGTTTTGATTCGCTTCCTGCGACCTCCGAAGCGGGCACTCACAGCTTCGACCTGATCATCTCCCTCAATGTTCAGGTCTTCGGCACCACTGCGTATCGATACACCTGCGGCGCGCAGCTCTCGCAGCCAGCGTAGGCCTTTCCACAATTCGTCTCCAGCATGCAGCATCCCTGGCAGTGCGGGCAACGCATGCCGCCACTGTAAACGAGGTGTGGTAAGCCACAAAGCATGAGGTGGGGCACCTGCACGTAGCAGTTGCCAAGCCACCAGGTAGAGTAGTGGTCCGGAGCCTATCAGTACGCTGCTAACATCCGGGATTATCGCCGAACCTTTGAGCAAGGTCTGAACAGCGCCTGCACCCATTACCCCGGGTAGCGTCCAGCCTGGTAAGGGTACCGGGCGTTCCATAGCGCCGGTCGCGATAATTACAGCGTGTGCGTGGTACATTTCGGCAGTGCCACCGGTGACGGTACCGAGTGAAATCATGCCGTCATCGCCACGTTCAGCCACGACCTCCCAAACTGCAGTTTGCGCCTGGTAGCTGACACCGCTGTTGCGAAAGGCGTCGATCAGCACAAGGCCGTCATAGTAGTCAGTGCTCAGCAGTTTCAGTGTTTGTGGGCGTTGTGCCGTGACCTGCTCAATGTTGCGGTAGATCTGGCCACCGGGTGTGGCCTGCTCATCGAACAATACCGTGTCGAGTCCCAACTCGGCCGCCTGGGTGGCAGCCGCGAGTCCTGCGGGGCCACTGCCCACCACGGCGAGATCAATGTCCACACTCATGGTACGATCTCTTCATCCGCTGTGATCTTCCGAACTCGCATGCCATTCCGGACCGGTATCAAACAAGCCTGGCGCCGACCTTCGCCTTCAATTTCGACCAGGCACTCGAAGCAGTTTCCGATCAGGCAACGCGGTGTGCGCGGCCTGCTGCTCACCTGGTTGATGCCGAAAATTGTGATGCCAGCCGCGAGTAACGCAGAGGCCACGCTATCGCCCACAGCAGCAGCGACCACCTGGTTCTCGAAAAAAAGTGTCACCTCAATCTGTGCTTCAGGCAGCCGGCGAAACATCAAACCTCTCCAGCCCGAAGCAGCCATATGCATCGGGAATTGAGCCAGCGGCAATCCACTTGCTTACATCCAGGGCATGATTGGCGGCCAGCGTCACACCGCTATGGCAAGTGACGGCAAAGGCGCCAGGGTGGCTGGCCGACTGTGCGTACACTGGAAAACCATCCGGGGTCATGATCCGCAATGCTCCCCAGGCACGTACCACGCGCAGATCCGCCAAAAAAGGGAAGGCACGGATGCAGCGCCAGGCGATGTCGCGTAGGGTCGGTGCGTCGGTATCGGTGTCAAAGCCCAGATCCTCTTGTGAGTAACCGAGCAGGAAGCTGCCTTCGTTGGTTTGACGCACCAGATTGGTCGGGAGTTCGAACCGCGGGGCGCTGCGCTCAGTGACCATGAGTTGGCCCTGGAGCGGTACCACCGGTATCGTAAGCCCGATCGTCGTGCCAAGCGTCGCACTCCCGAGTCCAGCCGCGATCACTACCCGTGCCCCTTCGAAAACGCGTGTTTCGGTGTGAATACGAAACCCTCCATTGTGCGCTTCGATGCCTTTTGCTGCGTATTCGGCATAGTAACGCCCACCCCTGGCGATGAAGCCGGCATGCAGCGCGTGCAGCAAATGCAGTGGGTTGGCATGACCGTCGTATGGGCAGTAGGTTGCGCCCGGAATCATTGCACCGATGCCGGGCAACAGTTCGCTAAGCGCCCGATGATCGAGCAGTTCGAATTCGTAACCATCATTCCCTGCCTCGCTGCGCAAGGCCTCGAGCATCTCGACGTAACCGGCAAGTTCATTTTCAGTAAGCGCAACCAGCAGTCCACCCGGACGGCTGAAGCCAATGTCGATGTCCGTGAGATCAGTGAGTTCAGTGGCAAAGTCCGACCAGTTGCCAGCGGAGCGGCGCGACCAGCGTGCGTATTCGGGTCGACCCAGTCCCTTGCCCTGAACCCACACCAGCCCGAAGTTACCACGGCTGGCACGTAGCGCCGTATCCCCTTCGTCGAGCATCGCGACAGTGAGTCCGTGACCTGTCAGGCCGAAGGACAATGCGGCACCGACCAGACCACCGCCGATCACAACTGCGTCAAATGTCGTCATCGGTGATTTGTTCGAGGCGATGACAGGCCGCCTGGTGGTGCAGTGGATCGGAAGTATCAAGGCCCAGGAAGGTCTTACGACACGAAGCGTCTGCGTACGGACAGCGCGGTGCGAAGCGACAGCCAGGTGGAGGGTCGATCGGTCGCGCGATGTCACCCGAGATCCGTGGAATCGGTCGTCGGTAACGTGGATCGGGGACCGGAACAGCACCGATCAGCGCACGGGTATATGGATGTTTGGGCGCACGGATAACCTGTTTCAGTGGGCCGATTTCTACCGCCTGGCCGAGATACATTACCAGCAAGCGGTCGGCAATATTGCCGAGGATCGATAGATCGTGGGAGACGTAAATGCACGAGAAGTGGCGTTCCTGCGCAAGACCCCGGAGTAAATCGAGTATCCCGGCCCGGATTGAAACATCGAGCATAGACAGCGGCTCATCGGCGATCACCGTTTCGGGCTCCATAACCAGCGCACTTGCGATGCCGACCCGCTGGCGCTCACCACCGCTTAGCTCATGTGGAAATCTTGCGTTGTACTTTCCCGGCTCTAGCCCAACCGCGAACAAGATGTCCGCAACCCGTGTGCCGATCCCTCTTTCCGGCCACAATGCCATCGCCCGTGGTCCCTCGGCAACGATGTCAAACACACGAAAACGCGGATTAAGCGACTCGTAGGGGTCCTGAAAGATCATCTGCACGTGGCGCCGGTGGCGGCGTAATGCCTCCCCTTCGAGATTATCCACCCGCTTGCCACGGTAGTGGATCTCACCGGCGGTCGGTGGTGCTAGCCCGGCGATCATCATGCAGGTAGTGGATTTCCCACAGCCGGATTCACCGGCAATGCCCAGCACCTCGTCCTCCTCAAGCGTGAGGTTGAGCGCTTCAACGGCCTTGATCCAACGCGTCGGGTGCCTGTGTAGCACCCGGCTCACCAAACCCGGCCGGATCTCGAAGTGGCGGTTGACATTTTTCAGTTCGAACAGTGCCATGTCGCCTTGCTCTTGGCCAGTTCGCGCAGACTCTCTGCCTCAGCACTGCGAAAGCAGCGGATCTCGTGCTGTTCGGTGATGGTAACCGGTTGCGGCGTCTCCGTTGCGCAACGCTCGATCCGAAATGGGCAGCGTGGTTCGAAAGGGCAGCTGGTCTGGGGACCGATCAGTCCCGGTGGAAAACCCGGGATCGAGATCAATTCGGCACCCACCGCATGGATTGAGGGGAACGCGTTCTTGAGTCCGAGGGTATAGGGATGATGCGGCGACTCGAACAGATCCAGCGACCGGGCCTGCTCCATGAATCGCCCACCGTACATCACCGCAATCCGATCGCACATCTCGGCAATCACTGCGATATCGTGGGTGATCAGGATGATCGAACTGGCGATGGCGTCTCGGATCTTGCGGATACGTCGCAGGATACGTTCCTGAACCAGTACGTCAAGACCGGTGGTCGGTTCGTCCATGATGATCAATGCGGGGTCGAGTGCCAGCGCCATCGCGATCATTGCTCGCTGGCGCATCCCGCCGGAGAACTCGTGAGGGTAGCTGTCCATGAGGTCAGCCTGCAAACCGACCACGTCGAATAGTTCTGCGACCCGTTCGCGTGCCGTGGCCCGGGTACAACGCCGGTGAGCCCGGATCGCCTCAACGATCTGTGCACCGACCCGATAGACCGGGTTGAGCGAATTCATCGCACTTTGCGGAACCAGTGAGATCTCGCGCCACAGTATGTCTTTGCGAAACTCACGGTCGGGCATGGTACGCAGGTCGTGCCCCTTGAAGGAAATCACCGCCGATTCGCAGATACCGTTTGGGGAGAGCAGTCGCAACAATGCACGGATCAGCGTTGATTTGCCACACCCCGACTCGCCGGCGATACCGAAAACTTCATCGCCGAAAACATCGAAAGAGACCTCACTCACGGCATGGATGGGACCTGCCGAGGTATTGTAGCGTACGTTCAGATCACGTACTTCGAGCACCGCCTTGGTGGTCATCGCTTTCTCAACCTCGGATTAGCAACCTCTTCATAAGCACGGCTTACGAACACCAGTGAGGTGACCAGCAACACGATACAGATCGAGGGTGCCGCGAACCACCACCACGCTACGCGCGTCTTGCCCGATAGCCACAGCTCGTACAGCATCCCACCCCAACTGATGGTCTCACCATCGCCGAAGCCGAGAAAACTGGCGCTCGCCTCGGTGATAATCGACCAGGCGATATTAAACGATGCGTAAAGCAGCAGCAGTGGTAACACGTTGGGCAGGATGTGGCGGTAGATGATGCGCAAGTCACTGCAGCCACGCGCCTTAGCCGCAGTGATGAACTGGCGCTGACGAATTGAGATGGTTTGTGCGCGAATGACCCGGGCCGAAGTGCGCCAGATGATCAGCACGATCGCCAGGATCACATACTCCAGTTTGCGCCCAAACAACGCAATCAACACGATGATGAAGGGTAGGAAAGGCATGCCGTACAGGATGTCGGTGAAGCGCATCAGAATCTCGTCAATCTTGCCACCGTAGTAGCCCGCAATCAGCCCGATATTGGCGCCGATCAGGATCGAAATCAGTCCCGAGACCCCGCCGATAATCACCGTGGTGCGAGTCGCCAACACTAATTGCGAAAACAAATCGTAACCAAGGTGAGTGGTGCCGACCGGAAAGGCCCACGATGGCGGACGCAACGAAGCGATACGGCCATCGACGAAGAGCATCTCCCATGGGCCGTGGGGTGCTATCCACGGTGCAAACACGGCCACCGTCAGAAACCCGACGATGATCCAGAAGCCAATACGGCTCAGGCGATTGGCGTGGATGATGCGGTAGTGCTCGCCCACTCCGCGCATGACAGTCCTTAACCAATTAAATCTGGACATGGTGCTCATCCAGCAGGTAGCGGTGTATGCGCTCAAGGTCTACCCGTACTCCAAGGCCCGCACCATCACCGAGGTGGGCCTTGCCATCATGAACCCAGCTCGAGAATTCGGTTACGTCGTCGGCCATGCGTAGAGTCGACATGTAGGCGTGCCCGCAGTCGATCAGATTTTCGAGCACGCAGCCCAGGTGTAGTGAGGCGCTCTGGGTAATTCCGAGTTCAATCATGCTATTCATCAGCACGCAATGTCCGGCATCACGCACCAGATCGGCGATATCGAGCGCATTGCGCAGTCCACCATTCTTTGAGACCTTGATACTGAACACATCGGCTGCTTCTGCCTCGATAATCCGGCGTGCCTGAACCAGCGTCTGCAGACTCTCGTCGACCGAGATTGGCATTAAGGCGACCTCACGTAACAGATGCAGGCCGTAGAGGTCGTCGGCTGCGAGCGGTTGTTCGACCAACAGCAACGGCAACCCGGCCGCACCCGTAACGAACTCCAGAGCCTCTTCATAACCCCAGCCCTGGTTGGCATCGACCATTACCTTCACCCCCTCAGGCAGCGCAGCACAGACGCTGCGTACCCGTGCCAGATCGGCACCCACTTTGCGGTCACCCGCCTTGAGCATGATGGTAGAAAAACCCTCAGCAGCACGAGCCTGGATGACTTCGAGATCGGTCTTTGCCGTGCCACTGGAGATCGGCCACAACACCTCAATGGCGGTACGCTGTCTTTCACCCAACAGCGCCCACAGTGGACGATCGGTGGCACGTGCCAGGGCATCATGGGCAGCCACGTCGCAAGCGGCACCAAGTGAGCCATGAAGCTCACGACCGCATGCATTCGCCACCCATTCATCGACCTCGCTGCCGAGCAACCCTGCGGCGACCCCATTACGTAACACGTCCATCACTTCTGCGGCAGTATCGCCGGTGAATCGCCGGCCACCGGGGTCGGCTTCACCCCAGCCCACGGTGCCACCCATTGTGCGCACCCGCAGCAATACGACATCGCAATGGGTCAGTGTGCCGTAAACCTTGGACAGGTGGTAAGGCTCACACAACGGAATACCCACCCGGTACGCGTCAACGGCCGTGATACGCAGTGCATCGCTCATCATTGGATCCTCAGCCGATTCCCGTCGCCGAGATCTTGATTCTCGGGTCAAGATAACTGTAGGCCACGTCGGTCAGGAAGTTCAGGCCAATAACCAGGATTGCGAGCATCAGGAACGTCCCTTGAGCGACCGGGTAGTCGTGCGAGGCAGCCGACTCGACCATCAGTTGGCCCATTCCAGGCCACGAGAACAGCGATTCTACGACCACCTGCCCGCCGACCGCAAAGCCGACCATAATTCCGGCGAGGGTGACCACCCCGAGCAGTGCGTTGCGAGCCGCATGGCGGAACATTACGGTGCTCGGGGCCAAGCCCTTGGCCTTGGCAAGTTCAATGAAATCACTGCCCAGTACCTCAAGCATGCTGTCACGCATGATCAGCATCGGTGTGGCAATGTAATAGGCACCGACGGTGATCGTTGGCAGTACAATGCGCTGCCAAAAACCTGGCATTAACAACAGATCGATGAGTCCATCAGGGCGCTGTCCGGCGGGGTACATACCACCGGTTGGAAAAATACCGAGACGATAGCTGAGCACGATCAACAGCAGCAGACCGGTAATGAAAGGAGGGGTAGCCTGAAACACCAGTCCAACCACGGTACCGCAGACATCCAGCGGACCATTGCGCCGCCAGGCCATGACGATACCCATCCCGATCCCCAGCACCAGGGTCAAGCACATGCCGGCGGCCATCAACAGCAGGGTATTCCAGAATCGGTAGGCGAGGATGTCGGTGACCCGTTGTGCAGAGACAAACGAGCGACCCCATTCTAAAGTAACCAGGTTTTTGAGATAAATGAGGTACTGTTTCCACATCGGATCATTGAGTCCGAAGGCCTCCTTCATTCGGGTCTGCACCGCTTCATCCATCGCCGGGCTGATCACCTGCAGGGTTGGGTCTCCAGGCAGCATACGGAAGATCACGAACAGGATCGTGGCCACCGCGAACAGTGTAATCAGCGTGTAACCAAGCCTGCGCAGGATATAATCAAACATTTCACTCGAGCCGGGTCAGTGGTGGACGTTAGTCTAGGGGATGCGTGTAGTGTCGGGAATGCGTGCCCGAATATCCAGGCACGCTCCACCCGCCTGGGGCCATGAAGTATCGGCCCCACAGACAGCTGCACAGCGTGGCCTCAGGCAGGATAGAGCAGCTGCCCGTCACCATCCCAGGAATAACCGGCTTGTTGCAGGATCCCGCGTGCCTTTTTGACATTGGTGACGTTGGCCTTAACCGCCGGGTTGTGCCAGAATTTGTTGGCTGGCGCAATCACCGAACCACCATTCTCCGCGAAGCCTGACATCACGATGTCACGAATCACATCACGCGGGATGATTAAATCAACCGCCTCGCGGAAGGCGCGGTCTTTGAGTGCACCACGCCGGTGATTGTAACCCAGATCATAGAAGCCATGACTCGGGTAACCCCGGCCAACTATTCCTGGAAGCTTATCCAGATCAAGCACCAGGGAGGGCTTGAGGATATAGCGGGTACGATCACACTCGCCGGCCTCGATTGCCGCAGCCATCGCATCATGACTGCCGTAAGTGATACGGATAATCCCATCACACTTGGGTGCGTTGAAGTGGTCGGGGTTGGCCGCAACCTTGAGCTCCTTACCACGATCCCAATACTCAAAGCGAAACGGACCGCTGCCGATCGGTTTTTCGTTGGCGAAGTTGAGCACATCATCGACATCCACTTTTTCGGGGATATCCTTCCAGATGTGCTTGGGTAAGATGAAGATCTGGGCGAAGAAGTTGATCATCAACGGTGCATGCGGCGCGGTCAGTTTGATGCGCATCGAATTCGGGCCGGTGATCTTAACCGATTGGAATTTGTTCAATGAGGAGATGAAGAACGGTGCCTTCCACTTCTTGTGGTAGTCGAAGGTAAACTTAACGTCTTCGATGGTCACCGGCTTGCCGTCGTGAAACTTCATACCCTCACGCAACGTGATGTCCACAGTGGTATCATCGACCGCTGTGATCGCGGAAGCCGCCCATGGCACCAGCGCGCCGTCCGGTCCGACCTGAGCCAGGCGGTCGTAGATCATGCGCAGTTCCTTAAACTCGTTGGAGTCTGTGACCGAGATCGGGTTGAGGTTCTTGAGTGGCGAGGTTTGTCCGGTTCGTACATAGCCGTCGCCTTTTTTCACCGAAACATTGAT
>DRJH01000124.1 GCA_011052285.1 Gammaproteobacteria bacterium | reverse complement strand
TATATTCCGGATCAGTTTAAGATCTTCGAAGCTATTAAACACAGTGTAAATTATTAGGGCTCAGGACATGCAGAAAGATTTTATATTGCCGGATATCGGCGAAGGAATTATTGAATGTGAAGTGGTCAAGTGGCTGGTGATGGAGGGAGAGGATATTAAGGAAGATCAGCCTGTGGTTGAATTAATGACAGACAAGGCGGTGGTACAGATCCCAGCAGATCAAGCGGGTATGGTAAGCCGGCTGTATTATGCGGAAGGTGAGATCGCTCGTGTGCATGAACCTCTTTTTGCGTTAACTTCGCATGAGGAGCACGCTGACCCTGTCACTGCCACTGAACCCGCCACTGCGTCTGTACTAGGTGACCAGCAGGCAGCTTTAGCATCTGTTGCTGACAGCACAATTACCGGACCACAGACCGGTCGTAGTGTTGATGCCGTTGCCCCGGTTCGTAGCAGCGCTTTGGCCAGCCCGGCGGTGCGGCGTATTTGTCGTGAATATAAGCTTGAGATTACCACCATCCATGGTACCGGCAAGGATGGCAGGGTATTGAAGGAAGATGTTCTGGCCTTCCAGGAGCAAGCCGCCCAAGAGCAAGCCGCCAGGGGTTCACCTGGGAAAATGGACACACATCAGGAAGTGACTTCAAGTAAATCGGTTCGCGTCGAAGCCGTGCGCGGGATTAAGGCTGCTATGGCGCGGCAGATGACCTTGTCTGCCGCCACGATCCCGAGTTTTACCTATGGCGATGAAGTTGACGTTGGTCGGTTGCTTGTTCTGCGCAAAGAACTCCAGGGTAAGGCCCAGGAGCAGGGAACACGGTTGACGCTGATGGCCTTTTTTATGAAGGCCATTGCCACAGCAGTGCAACATTATCCGCTGCTTAACAGTCGGGCAAACGAAGATTGTAGTGAAATTCACTATCTACCCGATTGTAATATTGGTATGGCTGTTGACTCCAAAGTTGGCCTGTTGGTGCCCAATGTCAAGCGTGTTAATACCCTGACTATTTTAGAAATTGCCTTCGAGGTGCAGCGTTTGACAGACTGCGCCCGCCAGGGCCGGGTCAGCCAGGAAGACCTGCAGGGTGGCACGATCAGTATCTCCAATATCGGTGCACTGGGAGGCACCTATATGGTACCGTTGATTAATCCACCCGAGGTGGCTATTGTGGCATTGGGCAAGATTCAACAGTTACCGCGTTTTGACGAGGCAGGTCAGGTGCAGAAAAAGTCCCTTCTCACCCTCTGCTGGTCGGGTGATCACCGGGTTATCGATGGTGGCACCATGGCCCGCTTCAGCACCTTGTGGCAGTCCTATCTCGAGCAGCCGGCCAACCTGCTCCTGGATCTTCGATAATTGGCCCGCTTTGCTCAATCGAAAAACTGACCTTGATTTCATATGGGGTGGCTTCGATTGCTGAAGAGGAATTGCCGGATGATTGAGGCTTGTTGTTATCGTGAACGGGCAGCTCAAGCACATGACCACACAACCTGATCTTCAGCAATTTTATATTCCGGAAGAGCAATCGGTTTATCTGCTCAGTCATGATGATGCCCGCAAATTACGGGGTTGGGTGCAGCTTTGTGAGCAGCAGTTGCTGCAACTGGGGTACCGCAAGATTGAATTTATCGACAAGGGTGCGTTTGGTTTTGTTTTCGGCGGTGTGACTCCAGGTGGGGCCGAATATGTCTTTAAATTCTCTCGTATCAACTTGCCGCAGCATGTACAGGATCGCCTCGAAGAGGAGGCTTTTATGTTGGGTCAGGTTCACCACCCCAATGTGCCACGCCTGATTGAATTTGTTCGCATCAAAAATCAATCAATCCTGGTAATGGAGCGGGCCAGCGGCATTAATCTGGAGCAATTGTCTTTGCAGCAGGGGCGCTTGACGGCGCGACTGGTACTTCATATTGCGGCCCAGATAGTGGCTATTCTGGGAGCAATGAGGAATAGAAATGATGGTAACTCCAGGCCGTTGATCCATGGTGATATAAAGCCGTCGAATATTATGTTTGATCCGGTCAGTGAGAATATCGCCTTAATTGACTGGGGTTCATCGGTATTTGCTCAATTGGACGAGCAGCTGCACTATGTGGCAGGGGCCGGGCTGATAGCGGATGATTTGCAGGACTCCAACGCACGACTGGGTGATGTCTACTTCATTGGCCCGGAGCAACTCGATGGTGCCTTGTCCTGCCCCCGATTTGATGAGCAGGGCCTGGCTGCCACCTTGTATGCCCTGGCATCCGGACAGTCGTGCCGCTTCGGTTGCCGTGCAATCCCTCCAACCGCTCTGGGTTTGCCGCTGGAGTTTGCCCGTGTTCTGGAGGGCATGCTGGATCAGGATCCGAAGCTGCGATCGCAGGCAGGAGACTACTTTCTGTCAAATATGTCCTCCATGGCCAGAGTAGTGGTGCTTGACTTGCCACTGCCGGAGGAGTCTCAGCTGATTCCGGTTTGGACCTATAGTCAGGGTTTGGATATCGAAACCGTCAGCTACAGCTCCCGAAAATCTTTTTTGAAAGAGGAGGGCGCCGAGGGGACGTTGGGGGACATCGATGATGTGCAGTTCGATCACTACTATAAAAACTTTCTGCAGGGTATGGGAGATACCGAAAAAGCTTTTCTAGCGAGTGTCGGTCGACTGGCCAAATATCCGGTTTTGGGTGGGTTGGCCGTGCGCTGGGAGAAGGACGGAGTCTATATTGATTCTTGTCTAAACCTCTATGATCTTCGCTTCAAGGCCTCATTTACCGCATCGGTGAATAATATGGTAAACCTGGCCCGGGCAATCTATCGGCAAGGGGTGTTTAAAAGCTGTCTTTTTAATGCCCGGGATACCCTGCATCTGGACCGGGACTCGGCTTTGGTCCGCTTTCAACCGGCGTCCGATTTGTTGATTCCCTATGAGATTACCGATGCACCGGATGTGGAGGACAAAAGTCGAATCCATTCCTATTTCGAGGATGGCAAAGATCCAGAGGAATCACTGGAATTGCCGCGGGACATTCTGAGCGCCTTGCAGCGCCTCAACCGAATTCATCATACCGGATTACTGATTTTTGAGAGCCTGCCGACCCATTTAAAGATCCACAATAATTATCGCCTTCTTGACCCTGCGCGTGAAGACGAATTTCAGCATTGTCTGACGCAGGTTGTCGCAGCAGTCCCCGAAATTAGCGGCCTCGGAATTTCCGGTTATATCAAAATGCCGTACAAGGACACACGGTTTTTTACCCATATTGATCGTTTGCCGGAAAGGTATTATCCAAAAAATCCGAGAAAATGGTTGCAGGAAAATTAAGCCTGATTTCTTAGTAACTCACAAAAACACGGGTTGGTTGTCACAATTCAATCTGTAAGGATTCCGCAGGTGGGGGATACCTTATAGGGAGAAATTGGTCCAAATTCTGCTTTTCTGCAGTCACAAGAAACACCGGATAACTTCTTTCTTCTTTTTGAATGGTGTGTGCTGTAAAAAACCGGATTGTTTTGAACCCGCATTCTTCCAATATCTCCTGCAACGCGGCTCGTTCAAAGCCATGATGATGAACACCCTCTGTACCCTCGGGGTGAAAACTTCCATCCTCTTTGTCCAAATCAGCTAATGCGACCAATGCGCCGGGTTTGGCATGCTCAGCAAACCTTCTCACGAGCAAGTGCGTATCTTCAATGTGATGCATGGCCATGGCACTGACAATCAGATCGAACCGGTATTCCAGCGGGGCCTTGACAATATCCTGGCAGACAGTTTCCACTTTATCCCGCAATTCCGGTTTGGCAGCAAGTTTTTCCAGCATTGCCTCCGAAATATCAACCGCAGTGATTTTTTCAACACGTTGTGCAATCTGTGAGCAAATCAGCCCCGTACCCGCACCAAAATCCATGACCTGCATCCGCTCATGCAAAGGGACATGCTCCAATATCGAAGCACCGACTGCTGATGAAAGTTGTTTGATGAGTTCATTTCCATCCCAGTCTTTGGATTTTTCTTCAAATAGATCAGACACTGTTATTTCCTGTAAGTCGTTTTACTTATTTGTCTCATGAGGTATAAGAGTACAACGTTATCATGCCCTCGTCATAACGGATGATACCAGGATACTACACATAACATTCATCTTGTGAATGGCCGGAACATCAATTCAAGTTCCTGTCCTCGCAGGGTCACCGTGGTCCGGGTCTGTGTGCTCAGGGTCCTGCGGATCGTCTCCCAGCTGTCATC
>DRJH01000123.1 GCA_011052285.1 Gammaproteobacteria bacterium | reverse complement strand
ATTGGCCACATCAGGGTTAGACGGTAACGATCATTGAGTCGACAAAAGCACAAACAGTAGTGCCATAACGGACATCAAAAACTTATAACATACTGTTATTACTGATTATTTTCGGTGGTGCTGACAAAGGTGGGCTAAGAACCCAGGAAGGGAAGAGAAACAGCAATGGGGGACCGCAAAAGCGAAGCAGGAAAGAAGCGGAAGAAACCGCAAAGAAGAAGATTTTTATGATCGAAGTGGGGAAGAAAATGAAGAAGACATTCTGTACTTTTATACCGTCAGTTTACAGGTAGTTTCAGATCACTGCTGACAAGTATGTTAGATTGCTTCCATGAATACTATTGGAGAAAACAGCATATGGCCGGTCAAACAAGATTAGATGCACGGGGAACTTTGACCTGGCTGAAACGGCTAAACAGCTGGGACTCACCACCTCAGCTATCTCATTATCTTTAAAGAAAACATCCCCAAGATAAGTTTGTTAATTGTGAAAACAACGTCCCGTATTTCCCCCGTCATGTAAATGAGTGCCCCTCAATACTTCTTCATGCCTTCCTCTTTTTCTTTACTTGACCACTTTGATTGACTATTATTTAGTAAATGGAAATGGAGATACATTATGAAAACTCTAGGAATAAGCAAATTCAAGGCCCAGGCATTGAGGATATTGGATCAAGTTGCAAAAACACATGAAGATATTGTCATTACCAGGCGAGGCAAGCCTCTGGCCAAGATAATCCCATTCATAGAACCAAACTCAAAAAGCGAACCCGGCAAACTTGCAGATACTCTTGTTTTTGAAAAAGATGTTGTTTCGCCTTTAGGTGAGGAAATGTGGGATGCATGCAAATGAAATATTTGCTTGATACACATACTTGGGTCTGGTGGCACATGAATTCGGGTAAATTATCACAGAAGGTTAAAGATATAATTATGGATGTGGACGGCTATGATGAGATTCTTTTGTCCGCAATTTCTCCATGGGAATTCTGTAAACTTCTTGAAAAAAAAGGCTGGGAATCTCGTGTTCACCAGAGGATTGGCTGGAAAGGGCTATTGATATGCCAAAACTTAAGCTGGTCCAGCTTACCCCCGTTATTGCCTATCGGTCAACATCCTTGCCCCAGCCTTTTCACGATGATCCGGCTGATCAGATTATTGTTGCAACAGGACGTCAGCAAAATGCGACAATCCTAACAAAAGATGAAAAAATTCTTGCCTATGACCATGTCCAAAGTATTTGGTAAGAGTTGGGGACGCCCGCTTTGTAAGCGTGCTTTCGTTAAGTCGCGGAGCAACTATTTTTTTGCAGCACAGCAGGACAATCCAAAATGCATGGCAACCATATGCCCCGGATTTCGTAGAGGTGTAATGCAAATGGTTTCCCAAACCAGTAATACCCCAACAAGTAAAATCTCTTTTTTCTCATATTATAATTATTTTATTACGGTTTACTGTATTGGTTAACGATCCAGGCTATCATCATTGAGCACCTCCTCTGCGCCGAAAGCCAGTAGTTTCTTTCTCATCCGCCGCTGGCGGCGATACATCTGCAATGGATGCGCCACCCCGTATTGTACTTGTCGATGTAATCGGGGATTCAGAAGAATGGTCGCATGATTTAGATGTTCAAGATAAAAAGACATGTCCTGTTCCGGCAAAAATACCATGCGGTGCCCCTGGGTAACAAGAGACTGGTGAAGGCATCTGCCGGTAGATGAAATGCCGTTATCCACAAAGGACAGTTGATAGCGACGAATCAGGTCAGTACGATACAGTGCACAGTGGGATCGAAGATAACGGCCGGTTTCATGGCGCTGCTCGCGAAGCAGAGTTCGCCTGCCTTTAAGGCGAGGAAAATGACGTTGCAGCACTTGTTCAACAGATAAAATCCACTGCCAACGTTGAGCCCGGGTATCCAATTTCCAGGAACCGACGCCCGCACAATTCGATTTCCCCCGGATCTGGTTCAACAAATAATCCAGCCAGTCGCCACGTTTGATCAAAGTATCGGTATGTATGGAGCAAACATAGGGAGTAGTCACTTGTGATAAGGCAAGATCCAGGGCCCGGGCATGCGATTGGGCCGGATCACTGTCCGCATCAATATTGCGCTCCAGTAATGTAATCCAATCAAGAGAGCGCAAATAGGTGAGCGACACCTCGTCCGATGCATTGTCAACCACAATGACCCGTGCCAACTGTGCTGGTGTATGCTTGTGTAACAGACGCAAACACAGGCAGGTCAACTCAGGAGTCCGGTGATTAGGTAGCAAGATACTCACCAATTGTGCTGACATACTACTGGATACTACTTTAGCGTCGGTAACACGCCAGGAGGCCGTTCGACACGTTCAAAGCAGTCGCCAACGAGTACCACCTTTCGGATCATCTTCGAGCACAATACCTTCAGCATTCAGTTGTTCTCGCAAGACATCTGCACGCGCCCAATCTCGTTGCAAACGTGCCTGTTCACGTTCTTTGACCAGTTCATCCACCGCACTTCGGGTCAAACCGGAGGGTGTCAGCACGGTGTCGGTACTCGCGCTGGCAACAGCCAGGAAACGACGTGGCTCCAGTTCTAAGATCCCCAGTATATTGCCCAGACCAAGCAGTAGTGCGGCACGCTGCATAGCCGTGTTCCGTCGCCCCTGATCCAGCGCCCGGTTACAATCGTGCACCATTGTATACAGTGCAGCCATGGCATCCGGCGTATTAAAATCATCCTCCATGGCGGCCCTGAATTCCACTGCCGCCGGGTCGACCAGGGCCATGGCTTTAGGAACAGGAGCCACGGAATCCAGTTTATCTAAAGTCAGGTAGATACGGGTCAAAGCACTACGTGCTGCGGCCAGGCCAGCGACAGTAAAACTCAAGGGACTCCGGTAATGACTGCCCAATATCATAAAACGCAGGATCTCTCCCATTCTTGGCTGATCAACATCCTGTTTAAGTAGTTCACGAATGGTTGAAAAATTACCCAGAGATTTAGACATTTTTTCATTATTGACTTCGACAAAACCATTATGCATCCACAGGTTGACAAACTTCTCTCCGGTAGCAGCCTCAGCTTGCGCAATTTCGTTTTCATGATGGGGAAAACGCAAATCCATACCGCCTGCATGAATATCGAAATGATTACCTAAACAATGGGTCGACATGGCGGAACATTCAATATGCCAGCCCGGGCGCCCCTCTCCCCAGGGTGAAGCCCAACTGGGTTCACCCGGTTTAGCTGCTTTCCAAAGCACAAAATCCAGAGGATCCTCTTTCAGGTTGCCGGGTTCAATACGAGCCCCGGAACGCAAGTCATCCACAACTACGCCACCAAGCTCTCCATAGCGATCGAATCGACGCACCCGGTAATAAACATCTCCGGAATGGGGGCGATAGGCGTAGCCACGCACCACCAGGCTCGTAATCATATTGACAATTTCATCGATATGGGCAGTCGCCAATGGCTCCTGGTCCGGCGACAGGATATTCAGCTTGGCGGCATCTTCGTGCATGGCATCGATAAAAAAAGCGGTTAATGCAGCATAATTCTGCTGCTTTTGGGAGGCTCGCTGAATAATTTTGTCATCGATATCTGTAATATTGCGGATATAGTTCACTTCATAACCAGCCGCTCGCAAATACCGCACCACCGTGTCGAATACCACCATCACCCGAGCATGGCCAAGGTGACAATAGTCGTAGACCGTCATCCCACAAACGTAGATGCCGACTTTGCCAGCTTGAATGGGAATGAATTCTTGTTTGTCACGCGTAAGACTGTTGTAAATCCTTAACATCGAGCTACTGGCCTTCGAATCAGTGTTCAGATGGTTGACGAATGGCGGATAGTACCAGAAAATCGACCCCCTAACCGTCATACAGCAGACTGTACTATGACCCATTTTTTCACTGCCTGCTACACCCACTGCGGAGTTCACTGTGATTGGCTTAATCTCTGACCTACACCTGACAACCGAGAATGACCGTGGCATGGCCAACTTCCGGCAATGCCTCGATACATTGCAACCACAGTTATCCACATTGTACATCCTGGGTGATTTATTCGAATTCTGGGTTGGAGACGATGCCGCCGTCAGACTCGGCTACGAACCGGTAATCCAACGACTGCAGGCACTGACGCTGGCCGGCGTAAAGTTATTCTTTCTGCCAGGAAACCGGGATTTTCTAGTTGCGGAGAATTTTGCCAGGCAAACCGGCTGCCAGTTACTGGCCGACGGAACGGTAGTCAGAATCTACGGTACCCGTGTTCTGCTCATGCACGGTGACAGTCTTTGTACCGATGATCATGAACATCAGGAATTTCGCAAGATGGTAAACCAGGCCAGTTGGCAAGGCGAGTTTCTGGCACGCCCGCAACCGGAAAGAATTCAAATGGCACAAAAAGCCCGCCTGCAGAGCAGGCAGAATCTACAACACAAATCCATGGACATCATGGATGTCAATCAAGCCGCTGTCGACGAGACGATGGAGGATTTCTCTGTCCGGATATTGGTTCACGGCCACACCCACCGCCCGGCCATTCATGAATGGGAAGTACAGGGACATACACGCCGTAGAATTGTATTGGGTGCCTGGTATTCAGAAACCAGCGTACTGCTATTTAGCAAAGAGCAACTGCGCCTGACTCCAGGGCCATTGATTCGAACAGGATTGCTGCCGGTATAGCCATTACCCAATCGCCGCCTGAAAACCAGCGTCCAGATCTTCACGCAAATCAAGCTGATCCTCCAGGCCGAGCGAGATTCGCAAAAGACTCTGTCCAATCCCAGCTGCCTGACGATCCTCTTCACTCCAGCGGGCATGTGTCGTCGATGACGGGTGTGTGATCGTAGTCTTGGTATCTCCAAGATTAGCCGTCAGCGACAATAGCTTCAAGGAGTTAAGAAGCCGCCATGCCACAGCCTTGCCACCATGAATATCAAAAGAAAGCATGGAGCCTGCTCCACTCTGTTGCCGACCCGCCAGGGCATATTGGGGGTGAGACTGCAAACCGGGATAATAGACCCTGGCGACCCCGGGGTGTTGTTCCAACCACTGCGCCAGCTTCAGGGCATTGGCACAGGCTGCCTGCAACCGTACCGTCAGGGTTTCCAGGCCTTTGATAAAAACCCAGGCATTGAATGGACTCATGCAGGGACCGGAGTTGCGTAACACCTTGAATACTGATTCTCCAACCAATTCCTGGCTACCCAGTACCGCACCACCCAGACAACGGCCCTGACCATCGAGAAACTTGGTGGCCGAATGGATGACCACATCAGCACCCAGTTGCAGTGGCTGCTGTAATATCGGTGTACAAAAGGTGTTGTCTACCGCCAGCAGGGCGCCAGCAGAGTGCGCGATCTGCGCCAGTGCAGCCAGATCGGCGATTTCTGTGAGAGGATTACTGGGGCTTTCGGCAAACAGCAGCTTGGTATTGGATTTGACCGCAGCTCTCCAGGCGGCAGTGCTGGTCTGGGACACGACATCAAAAGTGATACCAAATCGAACAAGAATCTGTCGAAATATCGTAATGGTGGAGCCAAACAGAGCATTGGAAAGAATAACGTGATCACCCGCAGACAGTACCGTCAAGGCCAGGCTCAATATTGCGGCCATACCCGAAGCGGTGGCAACACAGGACTCAGCACCTTCCAGCGCTGCCAGGCGCTCCTGAAATACCGAAACGGTCGGATTGGCAAAACGCGAGTAGATATTACCCGGCTCTTCATCAGCGAAGCGGGCGGCAGCTTGCTGCGCAGATTCAAAAACAAAACTCGAGGTTAAAAACAGCGCCTCTGAATGCTCGCCCTCTGCAGTACGATGCTGACCACAACGCACAGCTAGCGTTTGTGGGCGATAGGGTTGATTTTTAGTTGTATTCATACTTATTGATATCCCGTAACTTCTGCTAAATCAAGATTGTTGCTGCGGCGCTGCAGCATGGCCTCATCACTGCGTTCCAGATCAACCTGCTGCAAATAGTCGCTACTGATGTTGCCGGTGACATAGTGCCCGTTAAAACAGGAAGAATCAAATTGGTTGATGACAGCACTTTCACAACTGACGGCCCGCTCCAGATCTTCGAGCTTCTGATAGAGCAACCAGTCTGCACCAATCACGGCTGCTATTTCATCAATAGTGCGGTTGTGCGCCACCAGTTCTCGGGTGGAAGGCATGTCGATACCGTAAACGTTAGGGAACCGTACTGCCGGTGCGGCAGATGCCAAATAGACCTTCCTGGCCCCAGCTTCACGGGCCAACTGGATGATCTGGGTTGAAGTCGTGCCTCTAACAATGGAATCATCCACCAACAGGACATTCTTACCATAAAATTCCTGGCTGATGGCATTGAGTTTCTGGCGCACAGATTTTCTGCGTGCTGCCTGACCGGGCATGATAAAGGTACGCCCGATATAGCGATTTTTGATAAAACCTTCCCGGTAGGTAAGACCTAAAGCGTAGGCCATCTGCAGGGCCGCAGTGCGACTAGTGTCAGGAACCGGGATAATGACATCAACATCATGATCTGGCCACACCTTCAATAGGCGCTGCGCCAGCATTTCACCCATTCGCAAGCGTGTTCGATGAACAGCGATTCCTTCCACCACTGAATCGGGTCGAGCCAGATAAACATATTCAAAAATGCACGGTGCATGGAGCTTGCTATCCGCGCAAACAGAGGCACTAACCTTGCCGTTCATATCCACCAGGATGGCCTCACCGGGAGCAACATCACGGATTAATTCATATTCCTGCACATTCAGGGCCACACTCTCTGAAGCAAACATATAGGAGACACCATTTTTGCCCGCCCTTTTACCGTAGACCAGTGGACGAATACCATGGGGGTCGCGGATTGCGATAATACCCACTCCAACGATCATCAGCACCAAGGCATAAGCACCCTGACAGCGCCGATGCAACGCCCTGACCGCTGTATATAAATCCACTGCTACCGGCTTCAAACGGCGCCCATCCAATACTTTTTGCAGCTCATAAGCAAAAACATTCAGTAAGATCTCTGAATCCGACGTGGTATTGATATGGCGTAAATCCGTCTCGAACAACTCCTGACGCAGTTGCCGGGCATTGGTGAGATTGCCGTTATGACATAAGGCCATGCCAAAAGGAGCATTGACATAAAACGGCTGCGCTTCCGCCCGGGAATCAGATCCAGCCGTAGGATAACGGACATGCCCGATACCCATAAAACCCTCCAGCTGCAACATATGCCGGGTGTGAAACACATCTCGAACCAGCCCATTATCTTTGCGCAGAAACACCCGACTGCCATCACTGGTCATCATACCTGCAGCATCCTGGCCCCGGTGCTGTAGTACCGTCAGACCATCATAAATAGCCTGATTTACGGGTTCGGAACCAAAAATACCGATAATTCCACACATACTCAGCCTCCGTTACTGATCACAGGCAGTGTAAATCCAGGAGGCAGCAGTCTGCCCAATGTGCCCGCTGCCAGAGTGATATAAGGGGCTGATTGGGAAGACTGCCACCAGATCTGTGTCGTCAAGCCCATCGACTGAATCAACAAACCGGCAACAGCGATGACCACGACCGCTCTGGCCAAGCCAAATAATGCACCTAAGGTACGATCAGGGCCAGAAATTTTTCCCGCTCGGAAAACCTTGTTCAACAGATATGTCAGAAAAGACATCAGCAATAGAACCAGAATAAACAGAATAATCCCAGCCGCTATCGCCTGTAATTGGGGAGAAGTGATCATTGGCGTAAAATAATGGGCAAATTGTGGGCTAAACTGAAACCCGATCCAGATCGCCACACCCCAGGATACCAACGATAGAATCTCACGGATAAAACCACGAAAAATACCTATCAGCAATGAGATAATGAGGATTGCCGCGACGCTGTAATCGAGGGCATAATCAAATATTGTCGGCATATTCAGTTCCATTCAAGAAGGGGGAAGAGTGGGTCATGGTGGCAATATTCTGACCCGGAAAACACAATACGTTCACTTCCTCAGCAATGGGTTCGAGGCGATAAAACTATGCTTGTAGCGAGAGATAGCGATAATTTTATTTTTAATCCGTGCCGCCGTTGATCGTTTTTGATAGGGGCCTATCCATAATCTTGTGAGCGCTCCCTTACCTGTTTTCATCGGCATACTGGCGACTGGATAACCCCGTCTGCGCAAGTCTTTCTCTACCCATTTTGCATTGGAGCTGGATGAATATAAACCAATCTGTACAATCCAACCCGCTCGCTTCACAACCCTTTTACCAGCCTTGACTACCAAGCGAGAAGGCACTTTTTTCTTTACAAGTTTGCTCTTTTTTGTGCCTTTCCCCGAAACCGGATTGGGGACTACGGCTTTGCCTGGGACGAAGCGACGTGAGCTACGAGCTTTAGCAAGCTTCACTGTGGTTTTTAAGCCTTTTCTTGTGCTCGCTGATAATACCTTGCGTTGTGGTATTTTGACCGAGGTTTTATTGTTCGGCCTCGGCCTACCCTTATCAGCCCCGGACTTGTTTTTTCCAGTCTTAGCCACAACTCCAGGTAGTGGTTTCGAACGGGCAACGGGCTTCGTCGTTACCGGCTTCGAATCAGTTTGATTAATGTTACCACCGATTTTGACCGGCACCCTGATGGAGTTTAATACCTGACGGCTCTGATCAAGTTGTACGGTGGAGCGGTAATCACCGTCGGGGATTGGTAACACCACGGCAGCAGCAAAATCCTTTACAGATGCTGCAGGCACCCGTTGTTCCCGTAACAAGCCTTTCAACAGAACCAGTACCAAAGTAATCAGCACAAATGCTCCGACACCACGGTGTAGGATGTTGACTTCTCCGGTCTGCTGTTGGGCGTCTGCAGTCATTGCCAGAACAGTTTATTCTCTGTCGCTTTCAAGGCGCGTGATTATAGCACCCACGACCAGAAATGAACCAAAAGCCACAATACGATCAGTAGCATTGGCAAGTATTCGCGCCTGAGCCAAGGCACTACCGACATCGGCAAACAACTGTACCTTATTCTTGTCAATAGACGCTGGCATCTTAGCGGCGGTTTGTGTCGCAGTACTGCCGCGTTCACCCGCAACGCCGGCAATCAACCAATGATCAATACAAGTGTCAAGTTGCCGGCACACAGCACCGACATTTTTGTCTGCCAACGCACCATAAATCGCGTAAGTTACACCCGGCAATGGATGACTGCGCAGGTATTGCTCCAATACCTCAATCGCTTGTGGATTATGTGCCACATCAACAAGCAGTTGAGGATTATCGCTCAGAACTTGCAAACGACCGGCGATGTGAGCGGAAGTCATCCCGGCAATAATGGCTGATGTCGGCACCGGGAAACGCTGCT
>DRJH01000122.1 GCA_011052285.1 Gammaproteobacteria bacterium | reverse complement strand
TGCGCTGAATCGTTACTAATTTTATACCTTCGTGAAGCAAGGGTTGTGAGCGAATAGACAAATTGATATTGGAGAAGACCATGGCAAAGGTAGTTGTAACAAAGGTTTTGCTGATGCTATTCCTGGGGTTGTCGCTGGCAAATGTTGCTAACGCGGGTGAGGTGACCCTTGTCGCTGCTGATTTCAGAACGGTGGACAATCGGCTATGGGACATTCAGGTCACCTTGCAGCATGCTGATACCGGCTGGGACCATTATGCTGACCGCTGGCGTGTGGTCGATAGCAACGGCCAGGTGCTTGCAAACCGGGTGCTCTATCATCCTCATGTAGATGAACAACCGTTCACACGGGGCCTGAGTGGGATCTCTTTACCCTCAACCGGCAAGCTTTATATCGAAGCTCACGATAACGTTCATGGCTGGGCCAAACAGCGGTTGACGGTGAAGTTGCGTCAAACCATCAAAGGCCATTTGCGGATAACATCCGACTAGGAGGCTGTCCGTGAATCGGACACGGGACAATGGACGAGGAAGAACTTGAAGAAATTTGTACTGCAGTACTGCAAGCGATAGAAGTACATTCTTCATCGGATATCCGCAGCCTGCTGGAGCGCCTGCACCCGGCAGATATTGCTAACCTACTGGAAAGTATCACTCCCGATCAACGCCAGAGATTGTGGCCTGAGCTACCACTTGAACTCATGGGCGAGGTGCTGATCGAGGTTCCTGAAGGCGTACAGAAAAGCCTCATGGAAACACTCTCACCACAGCTTTTAGCCCGGGCGATCCTAAGCCTTGATATCGATGAAATCGCCGATCTGTTTCCGGATCTTCCCGATGATATCACCGCCCGGGTGTTATTCGATCTGGATCAGGAGACACGCCAGGACCTTGATGCGGTCCTGGCCTGGCCGGAGGATACCGCCGGTGGCCTGATGAATGTCGATACAGTGACCATCCGTGCCAATGTCAAGCTCGCGGTGGTGCAGCGTTATCTGCGATTATTGGGAGAGTTGCCCGAATATACCGACCAGCTGTTTGTTGTCGACCCGCATAACCGGCTTAAAGGCGCCTTATCGTTACCGGCTATCCTGACCAGTGACGGCAGTGATCAAGTGGCCGATATCATGGAAACTGAGCCGGTCAGTTTTACTACCTTGGTCGAGGATGAAAAGGTTGCTACAGCCTTTGAACGATATAATCTGATCTCTGCAGCCGTGGTCGATGAGAATAATATCCTGCTCGGCCGCATCACCATCGATGATGCGGTGGACGTTATCCGTGACGAAGCGGAACATACCATGATGGTCCAGGCCGGCCTGGATGAAGAGGATGATATTTTCGCCCCCGTGGTACGAACTTCCTGCAAACGAGCCTTGTGGCTAGGTGTTAATCTGGTGACGGCGCTGTTGGCGTCAACCGTGATTCGCTCTTTTGAAGCCACGATTGAACAAGTGGTGGCACTGGCCGCTCTGATGACGATTATCGCCAGCATGGGTGGTAATGCCGGCACCCAGACCTTGACAATAGTCATCCGTGGTATGGGTACGGGGACCATTACCTCTCTCAACGCCTGGCAGGTGATGAAGAAGGAAATTCTGGTCGGTGCCTTCAATGGTCTGGTCTGGGCGCTGGTCGTCGCCGTGGTAACAGCACTGTGGTATCACGATATCTACCTGGGGATGGTCATTGCTGCGGCTATGGCGATTAACCTGCTGTTTGCTGCCGCTGCAGGTGTGGTCCTACCACTGCTGGTCAAGCAGCTGGGGATTGATCCGGCATTGGCCTCAGGTGTGGCCCTGACTACGGTCACCGATATCGTCGGCTTTTTCAGCGTACTCGGTTTGGCCTATGTATTTCTGATCTGACTTTTGGAGCAATCTCCTGGCCAACACCAATAGCACCAGTGCCAGTAACCCCAGCAACAAGGGTGTACTGCCGGTACGCATAAACAGTGTTAACCCTGATCGGGGTTGGAGCTTGCCTGTGAGTACTGTGGTGACAAATTGTGGACTGGACGCTATAACACGGCCGTTGGCGTCAATGATCGCCGAAGGACCGGTATTGGCGGCCCTGAGCATTGGCCGGCCAGTTTCAAGGCTGCGCATACGGGCCATTTCCAGACGCTGATGAGGTGCCAGAGAGTCACCAAACCAGGCGTCTTCAGACAGATTGATCAACAGGGTACTGCCCACTGCAGCCTTGGCAATTTCATCAGCAAAGGCATCTTCATAGCAGATATCGATCGCCACTTTGGTTCCGGCCAGGCTCAGTGGCGCCTGGCCACTGGCACCGGCAGAAAAATTACTCATGGGTATCTTCAGATAATCGATCAACCAACCCAGCAGCCCCGGCAGTGGTAGAAACTCACCAAAGGGGACGAGGTGACGTTTGCGGTAGAGCTGCGTTTTTCGGCCGAGCAGCAGGGCGCTGTTGAAATACTGACGCCGGTCCACCGGGTTGACTTCAACCACACCAATCACAAAATCTGCCGGATGTTTGCGCAGCGTCTGCAGCAAGGAGGCAGGCAGGCGGTCACTGGCCTCAGGCAGCGCCGCTTCGGGCCAAACGATCAAATCCCGATCACGCAAAGGCAGGGAACGAGATAAATAAGTGTTGCGAATGCGCCCACGGTTTGCTGCAACCCATTTGTCCGCAAGTGCCACATTGCCTTGTATTGCGGCAACCTTGAGTACCGGGCCTTGCGGGCTGGTCCAGGAAATCCCGCTGCTGGCATAGCCTCCCACCCAGAGGATTGTGAGAGTAATCAGTGCCGATATTGAACGACCTCGCGATTGCCACAGTAAAAACAGGCAGCTACCGGTCAAGGCAGTCACCAGGCTGACGCCATAGATACCCACCAGGGGAGCAAAACCCGCCAGTGGCCAACCGATCTGGCTATAACCGGCCAGTAACCAGGGAAAGCCGCTGAATAACCAGCTGCGCAGCCACTCAGCTAATACCCAGAGGGCACTGAACAGCAGTACATTGCTGAACCGGTACCGTCGTTTGTCACCGGTTATCGATAGCGTTTGAATCCGGCAAGACTGAGCCCGAGCATTCAGCCAGGCAACCAGTGCTGG
>DRJH01000121.1 GCA_011052285.1 Gammaproteobacteria bacterium | reverse complement strand
GAACCGCAAATGCGTGGTGTCTTGCAGGCAGTAAAGGAAGTGCTCGAAGAGCTCGGTGTTAGTAACTGCCAGCCGTGAGTACAGCGCTGCTGATGAAGGATGAGTCCCCGGATTGTGTCGGCTGTTTACAGATTTACTGCGGGCTTGAGGAGAGGCCTCAGCAGGCTGTTGAAAAAGTCTCAGCTGCGTGCAAGGCAATAATCCGCGAAAAAGCACCGTGTGCCGGTGCGTACATGCGGGTTGGGTGGGTGATTAACGCCGCATCGTGCCGCATGAGTGTTTTTCAATAGCTTGTCAGGTCAAAAATACCACTTTAGATACGCATAATAGAGATCTTTTAGTGTGCCGTATTCGCTGCCCACTCCACCGCCGAAGGCCTGAATTCCTACAGAACCCTCTACGTTGTCGGAGAATGAAACAACCAATTCGGGGGAAAAGAACCTGCTGTGATCATCCAGGTTCAGAATCCAGTTGTTTCTCCAGAGCAATATAGAGGTAACTCCGTAGCTTACGTACCCACCCATGTAGCGTTTTGCCAGGCTTTGGATGTTCCCGGAAAACAGGCGCGGAAAATCGTAGCGATTGGGATCAGAAGCACCCTGGCCGTTGTAATAGATTTCGACATTCAGCGAAAGCGTATTGGGGAAGCTGTAGTCGGCCCCGATTACGGCACGGGTGTAGGTGCCATCTGTGGGTGAATCCGTTCTCGTGATCTCACCACGGGTCCCGAACTTGCCTAGCTGACCGGCAAAATCGAAACCGAGCATCTTGTCGTTACGAAAACGACCGCTGGTCAGTGCCCAATCAAAGCCATTATTATGGGTACGCCAGCGCCAGGCCATGCTCGCCCGTTGTGCTGTGGTATGGCCGGCATAAACCATACTCAGACTGGATAGATCGCCATAGTTCCAATCCAGGGCAACGGCATCGACACCCACGCGTCGCCCACGCTCGAGCTGCGTTGGGTTGATCGGATTCAGGATGTCGACCGGACTCCAAAACAGAGCCGACCCCCAGGCGATACGCTGGCGTCCCAGCCGAATATCGACCTTTTCAAAGGCCAGATCGACATAGGCCCGGTACAGACGATGGCGCCCATAGCCATTGCTGGAATCAAGGTAGGTTCGTTGTAGATCGAGATAGGTATCCGGGTTGATGTCCTTTTGGGAAATAAACTGATGGGTAGCAAGATAATTACCCGATATGAGTTCATTTTCGTATTGCACGTCGAAGGACGCAAGTTCCCCCATGTCCCCCTGGAAGCGCAAGTGCACTCGGTTGAGATCGGTGGTGTAATGGGTTTCGGGTGGATAAAGGGACAGGGTCTGGGAACCGACCAGTAAATTCTTGTAATACCCGCTGACTTCGAGTTGTGCGACTGCTTCCTGCCCAAGGCTGCCAAGCAACAGGCCAAGTAGCAGCACGGGCCAGGTTGTTAAATCAGACATGCCGGATGGCCGTGACCGGCTCCAGGTGGGCTGCACGGGCAGCCGGATAGATTGCCGTTACGACACCGGTAGCAAACAGGGCCAAGGCTGCCCACCACAAGCTACCGATGATCAACACCGGTTTCAGGATGGGCGTCATCCCGGGTATGGCCTCGGTCGCCTGCGTCAGGCTGGTAAGATCGATACCCACACTGGCATAGTAGGCGGTCACCGCAATACCGAGAATCGTACCCACAACAATACCGACTGCCGATAACGCCAGCGATTCATAGATGACGATACGCAATATCTGTTTGGGTTCGGTTCCCAGTGCCATCATCACACCAAACTCACGCGTGCGTTCAAGTACCGACATCAACAAGGTATTCATGATGCCCATGGCAATCACGAACAGCACAATCGCCAGGATGATGTAGAAGAACACATCGCTGAATTCAATCATCTGTACTACGACGGGCATCAGTGTTTCCCATGGCAGGGCCACAAGTCCGTTTTTGCCTATGCGACGGTTCAGACTTTTGGAAAACTCAAGACTATCCCGGCGATTTTTAAGTGATAGGACAATGGTGGAGATACTGTTGTCCAGGCCCAGCAACTCCTGTGCCGCCGAAAGTGGGATCAGGCCGAGCAAGCCATCAAAGAATTCATTGCCGGTGGCAAATATGCCGGCAACACGATACGCGGCAGAGCCGAGGTTACCATTCATTTGCTGCGTGGTAACCACAACTTTCTCGCCGATAAGAATGCCGAGCTTTTTTGCCACTCGTTGCCCAAGGACGATGCTGCTTCGCCCACTGACAGGGAGATAAGTGCCCTGGATAATTACCTTCTGCAACTGGGTGACTTGCTGCTCCCTCTGTGGATCAATACCCAAGATCAGCAAGGGTTCCGATGCGATCGGGCTGCTGACCATGGCCCGGGTCTGTATTCGAGGAGACGCCTCCAGAACACGTGGATCCTGCCTTATTTTCTGCAGGATCGACACATAATCGTTGATGCGAAGGCCAGGCTCCATGTCCAGTCGGAAGCCTTGGTGTTCGATTTGTACATGGGCGCTGAAATAGCGGGTCGAGTTTTCCACCAATTGCCCATACCAGCCTTCGATCAAGGCATACAAAACGATAAAGGCTGCCAATCCAAACGCTGTGGCACCGACGGTCAGCAGGGCACGACGTGGGTTGCGCGTTATACCGCGACTGGCGATGGCCCAGAACACAGCTCGACTACGCCGTTGCATTTTGTGCTCAGCTGCCCTGAGCCGGTGTGTTTTTTGTGTACGTATTCCGTGGATGGCATCCACTGGCACAACGCTGGCCGCGCGCCAAGCAGGGTAAAGGGCCGGCAAGATACTGATCAAAAAGACCATGGCGGACAGTTCCACGACGTGGTCCCAGCGGGTCACCGGATAGACAATGGCAGATAGGCCCGGCATGCTTTTCAGGGCCTCGGTAAACTGCTCGAAATTCAAGCCGGTGTTGGCCAGGTAGAAATTAATCCCCAGTCCGATGATATTGCCGACGATTATCCCGGCAGTGCCAAGCAGTATCGACTCCAGGACCACCAAGCCGACGATCTGCAGCCGTGTAGTCCCCAAGGCCATGAGAATACCAAACTCGCGGGTGCGCTCCATGACTGCCATTAATAGGGTATTGGCAATTCCCACCGCCACCACGACAAACATTATGCCCAGCACGATATAGGTCATGGCCTCGTGGATCGACACCGCCTGCACCACAGACGGCAGTAGCTTGCGCCAGCCCAATACTTCGTAGTCCGACCCCAGCTTGCGTGACAGGGTTGCCGCCACCTGGGCCGATTGCTGGCGTTGATCCAGCCGTATCGCCCACGTTGTCGCTCGCCCCCACATGGCATACAGATCACGTGCAGCCTCCAGGGTAATAAACACATAGTTCGTGTCAATAGCGTCGATTCCGGTGTCGTAAATGCCGACGATACGATAACGTCCCGCGCCGATTGACCCGTCGACCGCTTGGGTAATCAACACGGCCTCTTCGCCCAGCTTGGTGTTCAGTATCCGGGCCATGTTATCGCCGATCAATATGCCATCGATATCCTTCGGACGCAGGTAGCGACCTTTAATAACCGTTTTATTAATTGTGGTTACCTTGACTTCGTTTTCTGGATCGATGCCGACCACCATTACCCCACGATTTTTTCTGGCACCGCTTAACATGGCCTTCCCTGATACCCGCGCTGAAAGCGCTTTGACATGGCCGCTCTGTAAAAGCTGGGCTTGAATCTTCGGATCATCGGTCATGGCGCGATATAATTTCTTGTCATCGTGGTAACCCTTGCCATGGATTTTCAAGTGACCTGACAAATAACTCGTACTGTTTTCGATCATTTGCTCGTTCATTCCATCGATGAGCCCCCAGAGAAACACCAGCGATGCTAAGCCAACGGAAACCGCAACGACTGTTATCAGGGAGCGTCTGGTATTGCGCAACACATTTCGCCAGGCCAGACGCAGCTGTTTCATTTTTCCGTCTCGGGTTGCTCGCGGTCAGCAACAATTTTTCCGTCGCGCAAGGTCACAATGCGTCGGGCACGTTCCATCACCATGGGATCATGGGTGGAAAAAATAAAGGTGGTTTTGTGGCGTTCATTGAGGTCACGCATCAGATCCAGCAAGGCGCCACCGGTATGCGAATCCAGGTTGGCAGTGGGTTCATCCGCCAGCACAATAGCGGGTTTTGATGCGATAGCGCGGGCCACGGCGACCCGTTGTTGTTGTCCTCCAGATAATTGTGACGGACGCCGGTGGATGTATTGCTCAAGACCCACTTCAGCCAATACAGCCTCGGCACGCTCGCGTCGCTCCTTGTCGGGGACCCCCTGTAACAACATGACGTATTCAACATTCTCTACCGCACTGAGCACCGGGATCAAATTGTATTCCTGGAAAACGAAGCCAATTTCTCGTAATCGCAGGCGGGAGAGCTGACTCTTCGTCAGTCGGCTAATTTCCTGCTCACCCACCCATATTTTCCCATGGGTGGGTGTATCCAGTCCGCCGATAATATTCAGTAATGTGGTTTTCCCGGATCCGGAAGGCCCCACCAGGGCCATAAATTCACTGCGTTCAACATTCAGATCGACACCGTTCAGCGCATCGACAACGAGACTCTCTTGCGGGTACTGCTTGCTGACTTGTTTGACTTCAACCAGCATCATGATCGGTCTCCACTAGCGCCGACGGCGCAGGTTGCGAAGTGTAAAAATGGAATCTTTGATCGGCTTGTCGAAGACGACGTTGAGTACTCGAATTCGGGTGAAGCTGCCGGGTTTCTGCACTGGCCGCATTTCCCATAGTGAGGGTAATTCACGGTCGCCGAATTTGCGGATTTCAGAGAAGCTAAGGACTTTGATGGTTTGGCCGCGCTCGTCAATGTAGTCTTGCCGCATAGGCATTAAATCGGACTTGCGCACCCGGTAGACCACGCGGCCCCAGACCACGGCGGCTTTGGGTTTTGGTGTGGAGATTACGCGATAGACTTCGGTGCTCTGGTAATTCTCGATACCTGCGATTTTGTGGGTATAGTCTGTGATCATGCTACTTT
>DRJH01000120.1 GCA_011052285.1 Gammaproteobacteria bacterium | reverse complement strand
AATCCAATATTGTCTGCTGAATGCCGAGCCACACTCGATCAGCTCGTATCCGAGCGCAAGCAGGCAGATCGCCTGATTGCCCGAGGGCTAACGCCTACAAGGTCAGCATTTTTTTTGGGTAACCCGGGAGTAGGTAAGACACTCGCGGCCAAGTGGATTGCGTCACAACTCGGCTTGCCTCTTTTAGTGCTAGACCTGACAGCTGTCATGAGTAGTTACCTTGGTAAGACAGGTAACAACCTTCGTGTTGCTCTTGACTATGCCAAGGAAACTCCATGCGTGCTTTTGCTCGATGAGATTGATGCTATTGCAAAGAGGAGAAATGATGAGTCCGATGTAGGGGAACTGAAGCGGTTGGTGACTATTATGCTACAGGAGGTTGAACTATGGCCTTCATCAGGGCTGCTTCTTGCTGCAACTAACCACCCTGAACTTATCGACAGAGCCCTATGGAGAAGATTTGACCTGGTTGTCGAATTTGTAATTCCGGATCACAGGATGGTTGCTGGTTCACTAAAACGTTTCCTGGGGAATGATTATGAGAAATTCTCCTCTTGGGTAGAAGTTCTTGCCTTATGTTTCAAGGGGGAATCTTTTAGCGAAATAGAGAAGACAATACAACGCTTTCGGCGTGCACTTGCTCTCGAAATTGCACAGCCAAAGGAACTTATTGAGAGTTACATTGTTAATCGTTCATTGGAATTGCCTCACAATGACCGTATTTCACTCGCAACGTTATTGGCTAAGCGAACCGGCTTCTCTCAGCGTGCCGTGTCTGGGCTAACAGGCGTTAGCCGGGACACAATTCGAAAACATGGTTGATGTCTGAAAAGGGGTTAGATAACTATGGCCCAGAATAACTTCCTCATCGGACGGGGAGAACTTCTAACCCATCCTATAGCGCCACCTCCAAAGGCTCCTCGGACAAAGGAGGTGTATTCTCTTTCGGAAGCCAGGCAACGCCTGAGGCCACAGATAGATCGGGCTGTGCAAATATTTGATGAGTTGCCGCAGGAGGCATGCCCTGGTGATTTCGTTGTTGCTCGGCTCGCTCTCAATCCATCATTTATCGCAAAGTCATTTTTCCCTGTGGCTCTGCTACGGGCAATTAATTTGGTATCTATTGGAAGCCGAAATATTGATATCGAACCGGAAAAGTGGTCTCGCAAAGCGCCTGTAAGCAAATGCAGTACAACTGAGCTTTTTATCGCAGGTAAGCGGGCCTCATTTCGTGCTATGCCTGTGTTGGCTGAAACATTCCAGGCTGGTGCAGATGAGGCACTGCAGTATGCCAGAATCGAAAATATTTCGAGTTACTTACCGGAAGAACGTGTAAAGGGTTTCGGACGACCAAAGAATGAATACTTTGAGGTCGGACTCCATCTTCTATCTTCCGGTGAAGATGAACTGTTTGTGGCGAAGTTCAAGCAGTATGCAGAAAACCTGGGAGTCGGGTTATATCCAGACTTGGAATTCAGTGCAGGTGCATTATGGTTCACGCCTATAAGGGCGAGTAGGGAGCAGGTAACCGAATTAGCAAAATATGCGTTTGTGAGGGTTATCAGGCCCGTTCCAAGGCTTCGCGCATTTCGCCCAGTTACTCGGGCACCAGGGGTTTCGTTAACATGTAGTTTGCCAAGTGATCCCCCTGTGTCTTCCGAACCAAGAGTGGCAGTGCTAGATGGAGGATTGCCAAAAAAACACCCGATATCTCCGTGGCTGAGAAGTTACAAGAAATCAGATGATCTTGCAGCGGATATTCAAGGTGGAACTTCACATGGCCTTGCGGTCTCTTCAGCGATTCTTTTTGGTTCGATTGTGCCAGGGTCCGAGGCAGCTCGGCCATACTGTGCTATTGACCACTATCGTATATTGGATAAAGAAAGTGATAAAGAGCCCTCGCTGGAAATGTATCGGACGCTTGGCTTCATAGAAGAAATTCTGTTATCCAGGCAGTATGAGTTTATTAACCTGAGTTTGGGTCCAGACCTCCCGATTGAAGATACCGATGTGCATGCCTGGACTTCGGTAATTGACGATTACCTGAGCGATGGCGAAACATTTATGACGATTGCTGTCGGAAACAACGGCGAAATGGATAAAGCATCTGGCAATGCTCGGGTACAAGTGCCTGCTGATTGTGTAAATGCGGTATCGGTCGGAGCAGCGGATCGGCCTGATGTTTCTTGGTGCCGGGCGGGTTATAGCGCAATTGGCCCGGGCCGTAGTCCCGGTGTCATAAAGCCCGACCTAATGGCATTTGGCGGTTCGACAGGGGCATATTTTCATGTTTTTCAGCACGGGACATCACCCTCGTTAGTTCCAAATCTCGGAACAAGCTTTGCGTCTCCATGTTTACTTCGAGAAGCTATTGGGATTAGGGCTGTACTTGGTCGTGATGTTTCACCGCTCACGATTAAGGCTTTGTTGGTCCATGCAGCAAGTTCGAACGGCCATGATAAGCGTGAAGTAGGCTGGGGTAAGATTCCGGAGGATATTTCTGATGTTATTTCTACGCCAGCTGGCGTTGCGCGAATTATTTACCAGGGAGAATTAAAGCCGGGGAAGTATCTTCGCGCGCCACTTCCGCTTGAAGGGATAGAGATAAAGGGCATGGTAAATATAGCAGCTACGTTTTGTTATGCCTCGCCGATTGATCCTCAGGATGCGAGTTGTTACACAAAGGCTGGTCTGGATGCCGTGTTTCGGCCAAATGACAAGAAGAAAAAGGAAAAGGCGAAGCACGCAAATACAAAAGGATTCTTTTCCAGGAAGAGATTTGCAAGCGAAGCGGAACTTCGGTCAGATACTGGTAAGTGGGAGACGATCCTGCATGACGAAACCCGCATGCGCGGGAGCAGTCTTTCCAATCCGGTTTTTGATGTTCACTACAATGCCAGAGAGGGCGGGGCTATTACTCGCGGCGCAGAAAGGATTCCCTATAGCCTCGTAATCACGATCGACGCGCCGAAACATGCAGAGCTTTACAATGAAATCTTACAGGTTTATGGGAAGATTCTAACTCCAATACGTCCACAGGTAATTCTGCCGGTTCGGATATAACCTGGTTCCAGGATGAAGTGCACATGCTGAAGTACTTCGCATATGGTTCCAATCTTCATCCTGCTCGCCTACGAAAACGTGCGCCATCAGCGGAAGTTATAGGTGTTGTGCAGCTAGTCGGCTGGCATTTGCGTTTTCACAAACGCAGCAAAGACGGCTCAGGTAAGTGCAATATCATCCGAACTGATCAGCCAACGAATGTGGTGTATGGCGTTGTATATGAGATAGATCCTATGGAAAAAGGTGCCCTCGATAGGGCAGAAGGACTTGGATATGGATACGACGAGTCGCGTTTGCCTATTGATGGATACAAGGATGTATTTTGCTATACGGCAAGTGAGGTTGACGACTCTCTTGAGCGGTATACTTGGTATCAGGGCTACGTAATTGTCGGGGCCAGATATCACGGCCTACCTGAAGCGTATGTACAGGGAATTGAGATCGTCGAGGGAATTCAAGATCCCGACGAGGCTCGGCACCTAACCAATATGCAAATTTTGGAGGGCCTACAAAGAATTTGATTGATGGGAATATAGCGACATTTTTGCGGTACACTCACGGGACACTACTCAGTTTTCACTACTTGCGCCAACCTGCATTTACCTATTGAATCAACACAATAATCTCTAACTATACCAACATCCTCCAATCCAGAATAATCAGTAACTTATTAATTTTAATGAATTTTCACTTTAGTCTACGACAAACAGGTTGCAGGTTACAGAGCTGAACCTGCTGACCTGCCCGGCCGGTATTCAGTTTTTGGATTTATCTCCATCGCGTGAGCTGACCAGGACCATCCTGTTCCGGCTCACGGCTGAAGCAGTGGCATCCATACAGCTGGAATGCCTGACAACCTGGTTTCGCCCGTTGGTCTT
>DRJH01000119.1 GCA_011052285.1 Gammaproteobacteria bacterium | reverse complement strand
TCACTGAGGATTTTTCGGGGCTTTGGACAATACAGCCCAAACCCCGGCAAAATTCTTTTGTCGCAACTCTTCTGCGCAGGCAGTTGCTTGATCTTTTGTAAATTTATGGCTGATAAAATCGGTGAAACTTGAGTTTGTTTATATGGGTAGGATATTTCCAGGTTCTGGAATAATCAAACAATTTACCGAGTTCGTGAGTGAATGTTGACAAAGATGGCTTAAGGTTGCAATAAGGTTACAAGTATACAATGACAGGTAAAGATAAAGAGACCGATTAATGCCTGTTGTCTGTCTGGGATTTTCTTCCGCATACCGATGGGCAATACACTCACCGAATGAGGCAAAACCATGCGAACATTGTTGTTGTGCGGAGCACTACTGTGGCTGATCACCTATGGCAGTTGGGTAGTGGCAGCCAACCTACCCTCTGGCTATGCTGATTTCAAGAGAGAGTGCAGCGATTGTCATATGCCTTTTCCACCACAAATGCTGCCGCAGCGTTCCTGGAAGCAGCTACTCTCTCATCTGGACCAACATTTCAACGCAGATGCCAGCCTCGATGCTAAGGCCACTAGCAACATCAGTAATTTTCTACAAAACTATGCTGCAGACTCCGCCAATGGTGGCCGACTTGGCTATTTCATATCCCATAACATCGCTGCAGGCGAAACACCACTGCGCATCACCGACACCCGGGGCTGGCGCCGTATTCACGGAGAAATCCGTCCTTCTGCGTGGACTTCTGACAAAGTCAAAACTCGCTCCAATTGTTTGGCCTGCCATCGTTAGAAGACTGTCCGAATCAAATTACACATACACAATTTGTTATTCTTGTATCAATAAAATGGTTCAAAAGCAATCAGAAAATCCTTTGCAAAGGAAAATATCCTAATCGACAGGTATAGAAAAAATGACTCTTTCAAAAACCATTCTTCGGTTAGAAGAGCTAAAACTTCTCAAGCATACAAAAAACGAGAATGATGCCCGTTCTGTCATGGTTTCGCTGACCAACTACGGACAAAAAATCATTTCACAAGCAGTTAATCAGGTGAAAAAAAAATTGATGTAGCCATTTTTGGAGTAGTGAAAGATGATGCAAAGACTCAACCACTATGGATTGAAAGTCGTTTTGTGCATAACAGTGATGTGTCGCTTCACTCTCACGACCCAACCTTGTTCGTTAGCGCATTGAGAAGCCGCGCCGGGCCAGGAAGCCGCGCATATGCGGGCGTGATTCCTTGCCGATGAGGGAGCATATTTCCTGGCTCCAGCTACTGTTTTTGTTACCGCCCGTTCTGGTTTGGTAATAATTACGCATTTGCTGATCGTAGGCCTCGATGGCTTGTTGGTCTTGATGGGCTGGATAGTATTCTTCCTGGAATACCACGGACAAGGGCAGGCGGGGCTTGGTCTGTGGATTTTGTGCCGGGAAACCCAAGCACAGACCGAAAACCGGATAGACATCTTCGGGTAACCGCAACAAATCGGCGACGGCTTGAGGATGATTGCGTATGCCGCCAATGTAGCAGATGCCCAGTCCCAGCGATTCAGCAGCAACTACACAGTTCTGAGCTGCCAGGGCAACATCGACAGTGGCAATCAGAAATTGCTCAGTCATGCCTTGGGCAAAATCACCACCCTGCATTTCGCAGGCGAACCGGGGTCTGGCTAAATCGGCACAAAACACCAAAAAAGCTCCGGCACGGGTTACGTACCCCTGATCTCCTGACAGTGCAGCGAGTTGTTTGCGTGTAGCGGGATTGCGAATCCGGATCACCGAGACTGCCTGAATATTACTGGAGGTGGCCGCAGCCTGACCACAAGTGATAATTTCATGAATCATCTCATCACTGACCGGTTGTTCAGTAAATTTACGGATTGAACGATGGGTTTTAAGTAATCGTGTCACTTCATTCATATCAAGGGTTCTCGCAATGCGACAATTATCTGCCGCGGTTGAAGGGAGGCAAGCGCATTCTAATCCCGATCGACCGGGCTGCAAACATCGAGACTGGGATCTGTCGTCGCCCGGATATTATTTTTCAATTGCAACAGCACAAAGCCCTGTATTCATTTCGTGACGGAAACGAACTTACGACAGGTACTCCGGGTCCTTCAGGGATCGTGCTAAAATGTGCGAGTGCATAGGAGGCTGTCCGAGGACCCATTAGATTATGAACCATACAGAATTTCGAGATCTTCTGAAGCCAGCAACAGAACTGATTGCAAGGCGCACCATTAATGCAGTGCTGGCTGATGAATTGAACCAGGTCTTTCCACCACGGGGTGAGTTCTTTAAGAGTATTGAGCAAGCTTGTCATGATGCCATTGCAGCCGGCTGGATGTGTACCCAGGGTAGTGCCGGACGACGCTTCGGTCGGGTGATTGAGCCTTGTGAGCAAACCGGGGGCTTAAGCATTGATGTGGTGGAGCTGGATAACATCGCCGGGCCGCACCATCGCCATCCCAACGGAGAAATTTGTATGGTCATGCCGTTGACGCCTGCTGCAGTCTTTGACAAGCAGCCACGTGGCTGGTGTACCTACGCACCAGACTCCGCCCACTATCCAACGGTCAGCAATGGCAGCGCCCTGATCCTCTATCTGCTACCCGAAGGAAAGATCGAATTTACCCACCCATAAGGGGTCTGCTCAAGAACGGAGAATCGGCCGAGGAGAACCGGACTTTGGCCCACGCCCTGACAACAAAACGGCAATGACAGATTGACTTTCTCTGTTATAACCAGTAGCCTTCTGCACCCTTTTTATTCCAGAAAACTGACGGCGATATTATGAAACAGACTTTTCAACCCAGCACCTTGAAACGCAAACGCAGCCATGGGTTTCGCGCCCGCATGAAAACTCGCGGCGGCCGTGCGGTGATCAATGCTCGGCGAGCTAAAGGGCGTGCCCGATTGTCTGCCTGAAAAGCGGGTGCCAGGGCAACATCACGGTTTTGAAAAAAGCCAGCGCCTTCTGAAGCCCACTGCATTCCGACAGGTTCTGCGTCAACACCATCAAACACGAAGCCGTTCCTTCACTATTTCCACAGCAGTCAACCAGCAAGGTCATGCACGTCTCGGTATCGCAGTATCGCGCAAAGTCTCAAAAAGGGCGGTGGTTCGCAACCGGATTAAACGACAAATACGTGAAACCTTCAGATGCCACCATGTAACATCTGTTGCTTTGGATATCGTACTGATTGCAAAGCCTGCTGCTGCACTACGAAAGGTCGAACTGCGAAAGGAGTTAGCAACGCTATGGCAAAACTTGCTGAATTACCCGGTAAAACACTGCTGATACTGGTGCGCGTGTACCGTTATGCCTTGAGTCCGATGTTGGGCCAGCATTGCCGTTTTCATCCCAGTTGTTCAGCATATGCGGAACAGGCACTACGGCAACACGGTGCGATTAAGGGTCTGAGTCTGAGTTTGTGGCGGTTGTTACGCTGCAATCCTTTCAGTAGAGGGGGCTATGATCCAGTCCCTGGGGACTTGTTCGAGAGCAAAGAACCCGTCACAGGCGCAAGTTGCCCACCAATCGAAACAATTATTGACCCCAACTTTATCAACCCCAAGGGTAGCAGACTGTAATGGATACAAGACGTTTCATGTTGTACGGTGCCCTCGCGCTGGTGCTGTTGATGTTATGGGATTCCTGGGTAGCCTACTCCACTCCAGCCAAACCAACAGCGCTCAAATCCACTACGGAAATTACCGCAGCCAACAACAGCGCTACCTCCGTTGGCAGTGTTGGCTCCGGTGTTGTCCAGAACAGTAGCGACCAAAACAATAGCGAGGTACCGCAGGCACCGGACGCACCGACATCGAGCTCCACGGTACAACAAAGTACGGCAACGACCGATGTTGTACAAGTCCCCGGCGCCGGTTCAGGCATTCCAGGCAATCCAGGCAATCCAGGCGGTTCAGGCAGTCTGAAACCGGAATTACCGACCGCTAAACGGATAACGGTCATCACTGATTTGTTGGATGTCGAGATCGACAGTATGGGCGGTGATATCCGTAGAGTTGAACTTCTCAAATTGCCGGTCAGTGTCGACAAACCGGATCAGCCCTTTGTGTTGATGACGGATACTGGCAAAGATTTGTTCGTGGCTCAGAGTGGACTGGCGGTGAATGGTAGTCGCAAGCTGCCCAATCACAACACGCTGTTTACCGTCGAAAAAACACAATACCGGTTGTCTGCAGGTAAGGACGAAGTCACGGCATGGCTCAATTGGCAGGGTCCGGACGGGGTTCGTTACCGCAAATATTTCCGTTTTCGGCGCAACAGTTATATTGTTGATGTCGGCTTTGAGGTCGACAACCGCAGTACGCAGGCATGGCAGGGTAATTTCTACGCTCAATTAGTCCATTCCAAGCCACAAAAGAAATCGGGTACCTCCTCTTTTTTCACTACCCGCGTCCCGAGCTATCAGGGTGCTGCCATCTATACGCCCAAGGATAAGTTCGAAAAAGTCAAGTTCAATAACATGGAAAAAAGCAACCTGCAACGTGATGCAACGGGTGGTTGGGTATCGATGATTCAGCATTATTTCACCAGCGCATGGTTACCCGGAGAAGGGGGCGAGCACCGCATCTATAGCCGCTATCAACCACGCCCGCAAGGTGCACGTTATTACATCGGCTATACCGACAAGGTGCCGGTCAAAATCGCTGCTGGACAAAAAGGCAATCTGCATAGCCGCCTCTATGTAGGTCCCAAAGACCAGGATCGTTTATCCAAGGCGGCAGAAGGCCTGGTTTTGTCAGTAGATTACGGCTGGCTGACACCGGTTTCCAACCCACTGTTCTGGAT
>DRJH01000118.1 GCA_011052285.1 Gammaproteobacteria bacterium | reverse complement strand
GATTAAGAGTCAGCTGCTCTACCAACTGAGCTAACGGCCCTGATACAACAAAAATGGGGTGAACGATGGGGCTCGAACCCACGACCGCCGGAACCACAATCCGGAGCTCTACCAACTGAGCTACGCTCACCATAAACCTAAAGTAACTATTCAGCGTATTCATCTTTTGTCCCATTACGGCATGTGTTCGTACTTGAATGGTCACATATGACCTATATGCTCACATTCTCCGTGCGAAAATGCCTGGTACTGAACCAAAATCTAAACACGCTGAATCGTTACAACCTAAAGCAAAATATGGCACGCCCGACAGGAATCGAACCTGTAACCTACGGCTTAGCTTACCACTACAATTTTCATTGCCGCCACCGTACCGACAACGTTTGTGGTCTGGACTATATCTTCACCTTCACAGGTGGGACACGTATAGTCTCTACGGATCCTGTGGGCTCACTCCCCGGTAATTGTACACCGCCTGTAATCTTACCATGGCAAGCCACAGCCAAGCACATTTCAATCACCAAACGATTACTCGTTATCAGTTTCCTCGGTATTGCCAATGCCGAACCAAAAGGTTCGGCGGTAAGGTTTCACCGATACAGTGTCCTCCACTCCAACGGTTCTGTTTCCCGCTGAAGGCTCCTGATACTGAAGGCCGTTGCTCTATCCGATTGAGCTACGGGCGCCTAACATGGTCGGGGCAGAGGGATTCGAACCCCCGACTCCCTGCTCCCAAAGCAGGTGCGCTACCAGGCTGCGCTATGCCCCGAAACCGGGTCGCAAGTGTACGCATTGCATCTGAAAGCGTCAATAATAATCCTCAACATACAGGATACAGCTTACCCTCAATCACTCCGCTCAATCAGACCATCTGGGTGCTCATGGAGGCTGCGATATGGCCTGCCCGAATAACTCTTATATCAGTGTATTCACCTGCGTCATCAAAATAACATGGCTATTTATACGCCTGAATTTGTATTAGATAGCGTGATACGCTTGAACAAAATAAAGAACTGTGGTTGTTCCACATTGAGTTTTTTGTGATTGAGTAACACGCTAAGATGATGTGAAGGCTGGATGTAGAATAGCCATAGTGTGAATTTTATTCTCTAACGAGCGGTAGTATGGTCTTATACAGGCGACTTCCATAATTTTGTTCCGCATAGAGAAGTCTGGCTTTGTTCAGTAGCGCCCGGCGTCGAACCGAATCGATATTTGACCCCGTCTGTGCATTGTGGGTAACGGTCCGGTTTAGGCTTACCACACTATAGCCGTGGGCATAAAGTCTGCGTCCAAGTTCCACATCCTCCATGTACATGAAATAATTTTCATCAAAACCACCGATATTGTTGAATATGTTGCGATGGATGAAAAAGCAGGCTCCATGCGGCCAATACCAGTCTGTATCATGGTAGTTCTCCTGTTCACGCAAGACTGGGAACAAGTCATTACAGCGATTATTTGTCTCACACATGTCATGAAGAAGTTTCAGCGACGTGTAACCTGGCTGTTTTCCGTGAACCATGTTTTCTCCCTCCCGCAATTTCGGTACCACACAGGCTGTAGGTTGATTACCGAGTACAGCGAGTGCATCGTTAACGGTTCCTGCATCAATGAAACAATCAGGATTGATGAAGCAAAGGATAGTGCAATGACTGATTCGGGCTCCTATATTTGCAGCTCGACCATAACCGAGATTCTGCTGTAATGTAATGATGCTAGCCCCAAATCGTCCTGCTATGTTGATGGTTTCATCGGAAGAGGCGTTGTCTACAATCAGGACACTTTGGTGTGGTGTTGCTGCAATATATTTCAGACATTTCTCCAGGTGGACCGCAGAATGGTGTGTAACGAGGACGAATCCAAGACTGCAGGCATTCACTCTTTGATTGGTATTGCCACTGATATTGAGTGTGCCAATGCTATTCGAGCTGGTCAGACCGCTTTGCCAAGTCTTGAAGCGCGTCACCACCGCAGGCGGTAATTCCTGTGTGTTAACCAACACCAAAGCATGATAATTACGGGGATGGACCGGGTGAAAATCACGCATAGAAAAGTGCCAATTTAGCCAAACTTTTTCGAACCAGCCATCCTGAATTCGCTCATCCTTCTGGAAAGACAGTAGCTTCTGCCGGATGCGCTCATCCGAATGACGTACATAGGAAAAATGAAAGATACACACCGGTACTTCCACAAATGGCAGATTTACTTCACGAAACTTGGTAAATCTTACTTCGGGTAATAAAGGAAAAAGAACCAGAGGACGATAAGGTTCTACCGGATCGACACGGAAATATACCGATTTAAAAAATGTATACCAGGAAACATGCAGGGCGGAAAGTTTGTTTACAGGATCCGATGCGTGATGGATCAGTTCTTCCAATTGGCCATCTGGGTAGATCTCATCGGAGTCGATATACAATACGTGACTGGCTTCCGGGCAACTCTGTCTGACAAATTCCAGGCTGTCCTGTACATGATCAAGCTGGCTCGCCCAACTTCCTTTGTACACGAAAATTCGATCTGGATACCGTAGTTTTAGATTGGCCAAGTAAGCAAGGATATAATCCTGATCACCTGGAATTGTGCTATCCGACCACGTACGATCGGAGATGATAAAACACAAGTACTGAACATGGTTTATTACCGAGGCCACCGAATCTTCCAGCCATTCTTCGGCAAAAAATAATTTATACATGGCAGCTAGACGAATAGAACCGCCTGTTGAATTGGAACCTGTAAATATATGGGTTAAATCAACCATCAGTTCAGTATAATGATCAGTTGTGAGGAAATATATGTCATCACGGAATGTTTGGGTATGCATTACAGCAATTGGTAATCACCACTACCATGATGCTGCAAAGATCACCTTGAGGTCTGTTCTCAGGAATTGCCCATTCCCGGTATTTCTTGGAGTCGACACACCTGAACGTCCGTACTGGGCTGAGCACCCCAGGGTGATCACCGAGTTGCTACCACAATGGGATAGTGTGCTGGGCCGTCCAGCTTTTTTGGCTAAGTTTACTACCCTGTCGAGACTGGTGGCCCAACACCCTGATGCCTATATTCTGCAATTGGACGCTGATACCCTGCTGGTAGATGAATTGAGCTGTAAGGATATCAGAAATCAATTGCGAGACCATCCTTTCGCCATGTTGGAGCAGACCACCATCAAGGGCAGTAGTAACGACAGGAATTTCTTCCTCAACCATTATATCAACCATACCATGGTCTGGTTCGGTGGTAATACCAAGGCACCTCCGGTCGAGAAGTTTCAGTATTTTAATAGTGGAGTGGTTCTCAGCACGGGACCAATAATGCTGACATTTTTGGAATGGTGCACATCGGTAATCGAGCGCAAACCAAATCACCACAGAGTTGGTCGGCACATGATTGCAGATCAGGATTATTTTCAATACTGGCTCAATACGTTGCACCCAGGACAATGCAACACACTTCCGTGGTATTGGAACCATTGCGAACACTGGCATGATTCATTTCCAAAACCTGGCACATTGATTTGCCATTTCAGTAATTTCTGTAACGGGCCTGATATCGACACGGTAAATCGAATGCATGCGCTGCTGGAATCAGGCCTGCCAGCACCATGATTTATTACGTACTGCCGGGTATCGGGATGTATGGCGGCATTAAGAAGGCCTTTCAGTGTGCCGATATACTCAATGACTGCAATATTGTGACCACCGTTGCAACCCCTGGGGGAGAATCACCAGGCTGGTTTGCAACCCGGTCGCCTGTGATCAATCGCGCAGACCTGGACGTGCGATGTGAGGCCTCGGATACCGTCTTATTCTCCTGGCCACCCGATGCTGATTTTGTTGCCGGACTGGCCGCTGAAACCAAGGTTGTTCATATGCAGGGTGCCAACACCCGGGCTGATGAAGTGCTTATGGATCATTCCGGTGAATTCCATTTCATCTCTCATGGCTTGCATATGAGTCTCAAACTACTTGAACACGGCTTAATTGCCCCGTACGTGCCAAATTCTATCTCGCCAATATTCAGGTATTCCGAAGAACCAAAGATACGGAACAGCCTTGCCTATATGCCGCGCAAAGGGGGAGAACGGATAGTCAAAGAGTTGAAAAATAACCTTACCTGGAGCCTGCAGTGGCGTGAAATTCATAACCTCACAGAAGAACAAGTTGCAAAGATCCTGAAAACCTCAGATATATTTTTGGCGATATCTGCCAGAGAAGCTTTTGGCCTACCACCCCTGGAAGCCATGTCGGCAATGTGCTGTGTAGTGGGTTATCCCGGTGATGGCGGGCTTGAATTTATGCACCACGGTGAAACCGCACATGTGGTCGCAAATAACGATCTGGAGGCGTTGCTCCAGGCACTTGATTTTGTGATTACCCACCCACAATATCGGGACTCACTGCGCCTGGGTGGTTTTGAATATTCCGCGTACTATACCCGGGAGCGCGAGCAAAACCATCTATTACGGGCTCTGGAACTGCTCCAACTTTGAGTTTCAGCGCGTACGACAATATCCCAGAAACCGTTTTTTGTCTTGCCAGCTCCGAGTCAGCATATTGCGCAGCAGGTCGAATTTACTGTTAGCCTCGACTTTCTGCGCCCACTTATTATGCCAATGCCAGGCATAGGCACATCGATAGATATTCTGGCTGGCAGTGTTGGCAGTCATGAATGTCTCCGGTGATTCCGCATAGCCCTGGTTTTTTCCTTCAAAACAGGCCCACTCCGGATTGAAGAATCCATAAGGCAGTACGGTGAAATGATAGCGATTACGTACCCGGCCATAAATTGTTGCACCCCAGCAGGTGGATTCAGGTATAGGTTCAGAATCCATAATTTCTGCCAACATCCGATCAAGTGCCACACTGCCGGGGAAAAATCGCATGACGGCACCATTTATTAAGGCCGGTTGATCGCTTCCCCATGAGTACATGAACTCAAATGTGAGAAGGGGGGAAAAGTCCCTGAGCAACAAGACATCCATATCCACATAAACACCACCAAATCGGAACAAAACAAGTAATCTGAACAAGTCCCCATCCAGGTAACATTTTCCATCCTGGAGTAATAGTCGCCCGTGATTTCCCTCCAGGGGGGTCCCTTCTGCTAGCGTACAGGGGTCATATTTTTTTACCTGTACGTAGCCGTCGTCGATGAGTTTATCGAGTTCGGGATGCTCCGGCGCCGTTGCACCTGAGTACCACAACAAAACATTACTTAAGTCAAGGTTTTGTGTGGCGAGACAGGCGGTCAGTGTCGCGATTTGTTTGTCACCAAAGGGGACATCGAGTTGCCGCCAGTAAAAATGAAAATTCGTCTGTTGTTGGTATTTCCTGCCCCTGACCTGAGCTAACAGTCCGTGGCATAGACCCACATCTCGGTACAATTCCGGATGGGTCTGGTAATCCAGTGAGTGCAGGAATTGTGTTTGTTGGCAGGTATTCCAATGGAGGTTTTTTGGCTTATTTCCCGATGGTAACAGGTGCAGTAGATTATCCCCGACCAGTTTTTTGATGGCTGTGAAAACATCTTCATGTACCTCATCAACCTTTTGGTCATATTCAAAGGCCAGGTCTGACACCAGCTCGTCAACCGTTCGCTCTCCATCGCATAGTGTCCATATCATGGCTGCCGATATGTTCAGGCTGGAAACTTTTTTTCCATAGCGTCGTATTGAATATTTACTCTGCTCATCCTGGTTCAGCACATCATCTTTGTTGCGGCTTAGTATTGAATCGCTCGTTATTTTTCCCATGTATTCAGCTGATAACGTACTCGGAGGACTATTTTTCTGCCTTGATACTGGTGGGTAATGTACCATTAGTGCGGGATCTGACAAATCGAATCGCCCATTATTGCGGCCCAGATGGTCTAAGATACGCTGGTATTCACCTGCCCATACCACATCTATGGAGTCCAGCATTTGCTTCATGTAAGAAAGGTTGGCCGGTGCCTCCGAGTCCCAGCGAAAATGGTGAACCGTGACACGCAGTGTTTGCACCGGTGCGCCTTTGCCTGCTGCCGTGAAATGTTGCCCAGAGCCCATTGGTATACCCGCTCTACTGAGCACAATCTTGTTGGTATCACCATGTCGTATGACTCCGGTAATCTGAGCAGCAACAGGAAATTGTGCAGGCAGCGAGCGGTCATTCAGCATCGGTAACGAGCCATCGATTGCCACCCGGTCTAGCAGCAAACCACGAACATAATCATATTGATTTCTTTCACAGTACTCGATGATATTATGCAGTGAATCCGGGTATTCCTGAAATTCATCCACATCACTGTAGATGACCCAATCATCCTGTTTGGCATAGTGATCCAGAATAATTCGAGTGGTATGGCAGGACTCGGTGTAGACACGGTGATGAACATGGCCAATGCGAGCGTTATACTGACGGCCAATCTCCTGTATTCTGTCAACAAGGTCACTACCCCATTCCATGCGGGCGTGAACATTGAGAAATATCTGCTCCACCCCCTGCAGGTGATAATGTTCAAGACACCGAGGTAACAGGCGAAAATCCCGTCCAACGGGTATCACCAGAATAATCTTGCTCATCGTGGACCTGGGGTCGGTTCTACACTGTTGAACTCTTTGTCGCAATCAAAGTACAGGCGTTTCGGGGTGTTGAAGTAAATACCCAGGTTGCCATGCTGCTGAAGGCCACTATTCAATTCGAACGGTGGAAATACAAGCAGTACACCGTGTCTGGTCAGCCATTGTTTCATTTCTTCCAGTCGCTGTATATTGCCACACAGGATGAGATCGAAACCAGGCGGCTCATTGAGGATATCCTGCTCCAGTAAAAAGCGCTCTATTTTCAGAGATACAAAGCCAGCAAACTGCTCGAATTCACCGATCGAGGCAATCCTGGCTTCACTGTCCAGTGCTCCGATAACCAGATCGATCAGCACCAGTTCGGATACCGTCAGGCCGATGGCAGTAAACCAGGGAATCCAGCTGATATCGTCACGGTGCCGGTCAGCATCATGGAATCCTTGCCATTTATACTCATTGAATTCACGGAAGTAATCCGGATTTTCTGTGCTACCAAAGGCAGGGTTGATATTGGCAACGCTGAAACCACAATCCAGCACTGCGTAGCACAGTAAATCATCTGCCCACGAGTGCGGAAAGCGTGATACATCAAAACCACCAATCCGGTTCCAAAGATCGTGCCGGAGGCAAAAAAAACTGCCATTAAAACAAAGTATCCGCTTAGGGCCGATCGCATTAAAAAGTTTTCCGGAAAACCACCGACTCTCCCGAATGGCCGCCACGTAGGATTCAAGAAGATCATCGCCCTCCCTGCAGTCCATATCTTTTTCTACCGGTCTGGTACTGAAATACAACCGGTCACCAATCCAGTACGAACCCGGATAGGATGCTGCCCACGGATAATGCCAGCCCACAGCACCTAATGCCGGGTTTCCCTGCAAACGCTTGATACATTCGTCCACTACACCAGGCCCGAGCAGGACGTCAATACACAGGTTAACGACATATTTACCCCGCGCGTGTTGCATCCCAAGGTTGACTCCACGCACATGTCCGTGAGCAGATTGTGCAGGTAGCAGAACATCAATCACCCCTTCGGCCTTCATATACTCAAGGTAAGCACGTAGTAGTGCCGATTCATCATGAAAAACAACGATTAACTCATGGTAAGATTTCCTCCACTCTGCAATTCGCTGCAGACACATTTGTGTGTACCATGTCTCCTGGCCATAGGTTGTCACCACGATGCTGCTGATTACTGAAATACCTGCAGTGCTGTGGGTTGTGGATTGACTTGATTCACTGTTCATATTATTTTGCAGGGAAATTGTTCTTGCTTCATGATCCAGATAAGACTCCTGCGGCTCAATAAATCTGCCGCTCCAAATTTGTTTCACAGTATATTGACGGTTAAATGTGAGCCAGGTACTGAACAACCGCTCACAAATGAATGGATGCAACATAGGGTATTTGTGCCCGAATAGTTGCCGCATTTGTGCCGTTGACTTGCTCGGGTCATGGTAGCTGGCATCCTGACTCAGAAGGGTCTGTAACTCGGTATCTGCCCGGTCCCGCATCATTTTTACGGCCGGCTCGAGCATTTCGTTACAGTAGGCATGAAGCACTTCGGGACGACACAAGAAATGATTCTGGTAGATTACCGGAGCTTCCAGCCTGGCCAAGTCCAGTTCCAGCCCCAGGCGTGAGAACAGGCATTGTGTGGCCTGCTGGATACCGGGGTGTTTAATTTCAGCATTACTCCAGATAGCTGTATGCTTCAAACCACCAAAAAAAGAATAGATCGGAGCAGAAAATCTGTCTGCATCCATGCGTTGTATAATCTCCGGCAGCGGCAAGGGAATTTTATCAAAGAAACGCCAGGAGAAAATTCCAATATAGTCCGCGATCTGGTGTCCGTTACCCTTTACCAACTCAAGAATAATGCTGTTTTCGAAAAACCTGTCGGTTTCCGGTACATAAAGCGGTATACACCCAGGGGTGATTTTTTTGCTGCTGTGGGCATCAAAAAAGGTTTGAAATACTGCAATACTACAACCGTTAACCATATGAACAGTATCAGATAATAGGCCAGAACAAACCATTTTACTTTACCAGGTATTTTCTCCGGACACCGGCTTTGAGTCGACCAAGTTCATTAATGTTGTTTTCGCAGTATCACATGCAATTTCGATCCCTTCCGGGACACTATGGGTAGATACTCAAAACTCAGCTTCCGACAAGCATTGGTTGTCCACTCTATGCAGAGGTGGATCATATGGTAATCTAGCCAGGCAATCTTATTCATCACATATTGCCTGATTGCATTACCGAGTATTCGATTTGCTGTACTACGCGGGGATCCATGAACTCCGAAAAATGCCGTCGTACTGGTTCGGTATCCCAAGCCAGCTCTTTATGCCCAAGTAAATAATTTCGAAGCCGGTCCTCCCAGGTATTCTTGTAGGGAACTTCGCGTGGTCTGCCAAAACGATGAATCCATCTCAGGAAGGGAAGGCACAGCGTGCGTCCGCCCACTCGCCTGAATTTTTCATGAAGATACCCTTCCTCACCGCCGAAACCACGAAAACCGGGGTGCAATCCTGGCCAGGCCTGTTTTTGGCATGCGAATAAGCCCAGACCTTGCATAGATATCTGAAAAGGTACTGCATTCTCGTCCAGGCCCCGTTTATCCGTTGCCCAAACACCGTACATACCATTTTGCCATTGTTGCTTAAAATGTGTGTATAGCCGACTGAGCTGGTTATTCAGCAAAGGTCCCTGCAACAGGTCCTTACAATCATCCAGTCCATCGATATACTCAAGGAGCCGATATATTGCCCGGGGTGCCAACATGATATGAGAATCCAGGCACAACATCCACTGAGAGTCGGCATAGTGAAAAAGTTGTTCGCGGACTGCGGTACCCGTGAAACCAGAGAAAGGCAGATATCTAACGTTCGGTATGTCTGATGCGAGATCCCGCAACGACTTTGCTGCATGACCTTTGGGATTGTTGTCCAGAATCAGGAACTCTACTTGATCCACCACCTCTGGGTGAAATAAACGGATAGATTGTATTGTGAAATAAACACCATCGTAATCATCATAAGATGCCATACCAATGGTTAAACGGCTCTTATGTGTGGCCATATTTGCTCTGTAGCATGCGGAAAAAGCTGCTTTATTAATTTTCTGTGCACAATATTCTGGTTTGACCGAAGCAGGCAGTATATGCGCATAGCCGTGGCATAAAAAAATAGGATCCCGGCTATCCTTGATTGCCAGCTGCACGTGCCGACAGAGATCTTTTTTATCGACATGGTTACCAGAGATGGAAAAATCAAACTGCTTAAGATCTGTTTTGACACCATAACAGGCAACCTGAACAGTTACGGTGTGTTCACTGAAGTTTATTGGAGTGTTCGGGGAAACCGATTCCACCTGCTGCCAAACCAGTAGGATATCGGGTGGGATATGACGAGGATCGACAATGAGCACACTGCCGATGAGACTCAGGGCATAGGTAAAGTAATTATCTAGCACATCAAGCTTTGGATCGAACCCTTGAAAGCCTACACACAATAATTTACCGGAAGATCCTTTCGATTGCAAGCTAATGAGACTGTGTGCTAAAAGCAGATCGAGCCCAGATTGCACATCGGAATAAGACAGCTTGGAATCAGAATAATGAGATGCCAAAATCTCCATCAACTCACACGGGTCCACCGTGCCATCACACAGGCTTAGAATACCTGCCAGGGAAGTATTCAACAAAGATTGGGCGCGGGTGAGATGATTGATGACCCTGATAGCACTTCCTTGCCGTACCATTGCGATACCCCGGGCTCGAACAGGGCGTTTATTGCTCATACCTGACGTTGATCCTTCAGGCACAAACACCCATCAGCCAAGCAAAACTGCTCAGCAAGCTTGGCCCAAATAAACACTTGCCCAGAATCGCTAAGCCTTAATCGGGGGGTGTAACGGTTGTTGCTGCTGGCAATTTAGTAGAGGTTTGGGCATGGCTCGGCAAAATGATGGAATCAATAACAGGTTTTTGCCATTTAGGTAGAGTTGCCCCGGCACCCGCAATGATTCCACTGCCTGCGAGAAGGGCTCGCAGGCTCCGGCGGCGAGATTGCCTCTGCTCCCGGTCACCGGCTTTTTTAGCTGGATCATGCTGTTCACCAGACGAATTAACCTTGCTACCATTCTTATCAGTCATCGCTTAAACCCAAGTCTAACGTGGGATCACTATAATGGATGACCCTATACTGGTCAAGACGTATGTGCGACTGTCGGCAAAAGCCGGGCTGGTGGGAACTATTGTATACTGTGGTGCTGACCTTTTATCATTATTCCGACTCACTGCTCCAGTGCAAAAACCTGGGCATGTTTTGGTCCCATAGCCAGGATGGTGTTGTTGAGCAATTTGACATGACTGACCCGGTCAGCAAAGGAAATAGCATTGCCAGTATGTCGCAGCAGGCCCTGTTCCTCGAAAAGATCAATGGGAGCCATCAGATTTTGTGAGCTTGATTTGAATTCAGGAAAGGACCTATTTTTCATCGACTCGAAGCAATAGCAACCAAATACGTTAGCTGCTGACAATTTCTACCCAGTTTCTGCCATGACCCTTGGCTCTATAGAGAGCGCTGTCACTACGCTCAATTACATCCTCTATACTGCAATCATTGGAATGATATTCCGCGACTCCAATACTGACCGTAAAATGGATGAACCGGCCCTCGATATCAATCTTCATGGCAGCGATATTTTTTCGTAACCGCTCAGCCAGTAATCGCGCATACGATCCATCAGTTTCACGCAATAGCAGAACAAATTCCTCACCGCCATAGCGTGCCGCCAAATCGGTAGTGCGGATTTCATTTCTTAGAAATTTTCCGAGTTTCTGCAGTACCAGATCTCCGTTAAGGTGGCCGTAGCGATCATTAATTTTTTTGAAATGATCGATATCCAGCATGAGGACAGCAAAGTGTTGACCCGGGTACCTCCTCACCCTGGCAATTTCCTGCCCAGCCTGAGCAAAAAAAGCCCGCCGGTTTGCCAACTGGGTCAAAGGGTCGGTCTTTGCCTGCTCTTCGGCTGCGAATTCGTGTTTCTTACGCTGGTGAATATCAACAGCAATACCAGCAAATTGTTCTAATTGTCCATTCTGATTCCTACTGATATCACCGATGATCTCGAACCAACGATAGTTGCCGTCGTTCATCAGCAAACGAATGTCCCACCTGAAGGACTCATTCTGTAAACTCAGATAGTGCATCACAGATTTGAGGAAGGGCTTGCAGTCATCAGGATGAATTTTGCGCAATATTTTTCGCAACGGGAAATAAATATTGTTGGCAGCCCCTGGATCAAGCTGAAATAAATCGGCACTACACCAGAAATTGACCTTCTTGAAGTCGTATTCCCATGAGCTGCAGGAGGTGATACTGTGCAGAATATCGTATTGCTTCCTCTTGGTTTTTAGACGATCAAGAACCACTGCAACCGAAATCAGATGTGCTGCGATCTTCAGTGAAGCGATTTGTGGGTAATTCCAGGCATATTCGCGTTCACAATCATCGAAACCGAGAACGCCCCACCATATGCCTTCCACAAAAATCGGAATCGTCAACATGGATAAGATACCCTGCTTTTGCTGATTTTCCTTTAGCCAGCAGGGTTCCATCTTTGCGGTTGTGACCTTTTGCCATTCACCACGTAGCCGGCTGTCAACCAGATCTTTGTAGAATGGCAAATGGACATTCGACGTAAAGTTGGCAAATGCCGGCAAACCAATTTGTGCATAGCCCGGGCGTGCCCATTCGAAAGTGTAATCCTGAAGAATATAATCCGAAGTCAGTTCCAGTATCTGAAATATCCAGGCCCGACTGACGCCGGTGATATTACCGAGCCGCTCCAGCAGTATATGTACCGCATCCGGCCAGCCTCTACCAGAAGAAAGATTTTCAGCGCTTAATGCGATAGCCAGTAGCAGGCGTGTCTCCGTCTGCACTGTATCTGTCAGCTTCAGATCAAGGAAATTCCCAGTTTCTATGCCTGAGTTATTCGTCCTGAATTCAGGCGTACCAAGTTCCGATATTTTCCCAGTTATGATATTTTCCCAGTTCTGATCTTTGCCCAGTTCCGATATCTGGGTAACTACCAACCTCTTCCTTTACTTCAAACAGCGGTCTCCTGATCGTTGATTGATGGATTAGATGTTAATTTGACATCTCGGTATAGTATATAGAAGGAGTAACGATTCAGCGTGTTTAGATTTTGCTTCAGTGCAAGGCATTTTCGCACGGAGAATGTGAGTATATGGGTCATATGGGTCCTATGTGACCATTCGAGCACGAACACACGCCGTAATGGGACAGAATGATGAATACGCTGAATAGTTACCAGAAGGAGCTTATTTAGTGGACAATAGTTGGTCGACCAGTGCCTGCATATTCTGCAAGGGCAAAGCACCTGCGGCAATGCGCATTTTTCCTGTGGCGTGATTAATCAAGATCGATCCCGGCGTACCATTGACACCCGCTGCGATACCATTATTCAGATCATCCAATACCCGTTGCTTGGTTTTTCCACCGTCAATACAGGCTTGATAGGCTTTCTCGTCCACTCCAACCTCCTTGGCCAGGGGCAGCAGGTTTTCTACAGGAAACCCCGTGCCATTGGAAGTGGTGCGATCGAATATTGCATTGTTAAACTTCCAATAGGTGTCATTACCGGCGACCAAGGCGACACATTCGGCGGCTTCAGCCTCTGTTTTGGCCCCGGGATTATGAAAAGATAGTGGAAAATTACGATACACCCAGTTCACTTTGCCTTTGTTGTTGGCGATGAGTTGCTTCATAGTGGGATGGAAACGCTTGCAGAACGGGCATTCGAAATCAGAATATTCAACCACCGAGATCACCGCATCTTTGTTGCCCAAAAGATGATCAACCTTCGGATCAACCGGCCGTACATTCTTCACCTTGGAACCTTGAGAATCACGCCGACGGGCCACCGCGGCTGCTCTTTGCTTGGTTACATAGTCGGCAATGGCCTTCTGTAGGGCTGGATCAAGCTCACCATTGGCCAGCATTTTCTGAATCTCGGCTCGAACCGCCGTAGCCAATACCGCATCGTCGGTCGCGGGTGCATTGCCAGCCTGTGCCGGCAACACCGTCAAAATACCGGCCAACAGGCCAATAACAGGTATCCTTGCGACTTTCTTCCAAATCCGTGTAGTTACCATGAATAATCCCTTCCGTATCGTTGTATGTTTGAGGTCTATGTGTCGTTTTGTGCTTTGTCGATGTCAGCTGCATGTGACTGAGCGCGGGCCTGGGCCCGTACCGCACGGTTGCGTCTTCGCCAAAGTGCTACCGCCGGCCCGGAGAACAAATAGCCCATAAAGCCGACAAACAGCACTTTCGGTGGATCGAAGGAAATAGTAACAAAGATCACTACCAACGCCAACAGCGCCACAAAGGGCACTCGGCCTTTGAGGTCAAAATCCTTGAAACTGCGGTAGCGGATATTACTGACCATGGCAGCAGCCGAGACCAAAGTCAAGAGCAGCGAAAAAATAGCCAGGGGCTGGCCTCTGGCCTCTGGTGAATTGAATACCCAGACGGTAGCCGCCAGTACTGCAGCGGCTGCAGGGCAGGCCAGGCCCTGAAAATAATGCTTGTCATGATTGACCTGGGTGTTGAATCGGGCCAGGCGTAGCGCCGTAGCGGCAACATAGAGAAAAGCCACCAGCCAACCCAATTTGCCAAATGAAGACAAGGCCCAATCATATATCACCAGCGCAGGCGTCAAACCAAAACAGACCATATCTGCCAGACTATCGAATTCTGCACCAAAATCACTGGTGGTGTTGGTCATCCGCGCAACCCGCCCGTCCAACCCATCCATAATCATGGAAATAAAGATGGCAATGGCAGCATTTTCATACCCGCCCATACTGGCCTGTACGATGGCATAAAATCCCGCGAACAGGCTGCTGGTGGTAAACAAATTGGGCAGTATATAAATCCCTTTACGCCGTTGTTTGCCGGTTATTTCTATTTCAGATTCTTCGGTCATACATTCAACTCAGACCAGACCTGACTCGGTCTGATCAGGCAGTAGTGCCAAAACACTTTCACCAGCAGTAACCTTCTGACCCAACCGAACTTGTGGTTTGCTGCCTGGTGGCAAATACAAATCAACCCGCGATCCAAAACGGATAAAGCCGTAGCGCTGGCCCCGATACAAGCATGCGCCGGGCTCAACATAGCACAGAATACGCCGTGCAATCAGGCCGGCAATTTGTACAAAAATGACATCATGCCCGTCTTCAGTAACCAGATGCAAGGCATTACGTTCATTTTCCAGGGCAGCCTTGTCGAGTGCAGCATTGAAAAAATTCCCTTCATGGTACCAACGTTGTTTAACCGTACCGGCTGTCGGAGCACGGTTACTATGTACCGAAAAGACATTCATAAACACACTCATCCGCAGCGCAGGACGCCGCAAATAAGGGTCTTCAGACAAGCCAAGGGCAATAATCTTTCCATCGGCCGGCGAACACACCAATCCCACTGCATCCGGAATCTGCCGTACCGGATCGCGGAAAAACTGCAATACAAAGACCCAGATCAACCATAGCGGTGCAGACCATAGTGCTCCCCACAACAAGGTTGTGGCAACAGCCAGCACGGTGGCGATAAGAATATGAACCCAACCCTCCCGGGCCAACAAAGGCTGCGAGGTACCGACCGGAGCGGTCAAACAGCACTCCCGTCGGCGGTCACGGCAAGGTTAATTGACCGACTTGTCAACAATTCGTCCAGCCTTGATCCATGGCATCATATCCCGTAGACGGGTACCCACTTCCTCGATCGGATGGGCGGCTGCCTGCTTGCGTAGTGCGGAGAAATTGGGGCACCCAGCGGCATTTTCCTCCATCCACTCACGGGCAAATTGCCCAGACTGAATTTCACCCAGAATCTTTTTCATCTCGGCTTTGGTCTGTTCGTTGACGATCCGTGGCCCACGCGTCATATCACCATATTCAGCGGTATTGGAGATCGAATAGCGCATATTGGCAATGCCACCTTCATACATCAGGTCGACAATCAATTTCAGTTCGTGCATGCATTCGAAATAAGCCATCTCCGGGGCATAACCCGCTTCGGTGAGTGTTTCGAAAGCGGCCTGTACCAAGGCAGTGGTGCCACCACACAATACAGACTGCTCACCAAACAGATCCGTCTCGGTCTCATCACGAAAAGTGGTTTCAATAATCCCGGCGCGGCCGCCACCAATGCCCGAGGTGTAGGATAGGGCGATTTGTTTGGCCTGTCCCGAAGCATCCTGACTGACTGCGATCAAGCAGGGTACACCGCCTCCATTGGTGAACGTCGAGCGTACCAGGTGTCCGGGGCCTTTCGGTGCAGACATGAATACGTCCAGGTCACTGCGCGGTTTGATGTAGCCGAAGTGGATATTAAAACCGTGTGCAAAGGCCAGTGCCGCACCCTGCTTGATATTGGGCTCAACCTCACTGCTATACAACCCGGCCTGCAATTCATCCGGCACCAACATCATGACCACATCCGCTTGCGCGACGGCATCAGCAACCGACGCTACTGCCAAGCCGGCATTGCGAGCCTTGACAGCAGAAGAGGAGCCATACCGTAATCCCACAACAACTTCAACCCCGCTGTCACGCAAATTATTGGCATGGGCATGGCCCTGAGAACCGTAGCCGATAATCGCCACCTTGCGGCTACGAATGATATGTAAATCGGCGTCACCGTCATAATACACTTTCATTTAGATAATCCCCCTACAGGTTAGACATTCACATAAGTTAGACCCATAAATCAGGCCCACAAACCAGACCCATAAATCAGGTACGAAGCGCCTTGCGACCACGTGCTATACCCGACACACCGGAACGTACGACTTCAACGATATTGGTCGAACGCAAGGTCTGCAAAAAAGCGTCAAGCTTTTCCCCCATGCCGGTCAATTCAACCGTACAGGTGGTCTCACCGACATCGACGATTCGACCATGAAAAATCTCTGCCAGATCCCGAATCTGGGCACGAGTGTCAGCCGTTGCCTCCACTTTCACCAACAGCAGTTCTCGTTCAATATGCTGACCTTCGGTAAGGTCGACCAACTTCACCACTTCCACCAACTTGTTCAATTGCTTGGTGATTTGCTCAACTACGGTATCTGAGCCGCGAGTGACCAAAGTCATTCGCGACAGGCTTGCGTCTTCAGTGGGTGCAACCGTCAGCGATTCAATGTTATAGCCACGGGCGGAAAACAGACCCGCTACACGAGATAGTGCCCCCGCTTCATTTTCCAATAAAATCGAAATAATGTGTTGCATCAGGCAATCTCCCTCCCTTCTACTACTTGGCCCTGAGCTGCAGGACGCAATTGCATCTCATGGTGGCCACACCCGGCAGCAATCATTGGATAGACGTTCTCAGTCTGGTCTGTGACGATATCGACAAAAACAGCCCGCTCTTTTTCCGCCAGTGCAGACTGAATCACCCCCTCAAGATCAGCCGGTTGGTCCACTGTTAAACCGACATGGCCGAAACTTTCCGCCAATTTGACAAAATCCGGCAAAGCATCGAGATAGGAATTGGAATAGCGGCGATCATAGAAAAATTCCTGCCACTGTCGCACCATCCCCATATAGCGATTATTGAGGCTGAAGATCTTGACCGGCAATCGGTACTGCATGCAAGTCGACAGCTCCTGAATACACATCATAATGCTGGCATCGCTGGTGATACAAAGCACCTGTTGATCCGGATGGGCCAGCTGTACCCCCATCGCCGAGGGCAAACCAAAACCCATGGTGCCAAGTCCCCCTGAATTGATCCAGTGGCGTGGCTTGTCAAAATGATAGTACTGTGCAGTCCACATCTGATGCTGACCAACGTCCGAACAAACATAGGCATCGCCTCCGGTCTTCTGCCAGAGCATTTCGATCACTGACTGTGGCTTGATTTTGTCAGAATTACGATCAAATTCCAGGCATTTTACCGCCTGCCATTGCGCAATTTGCCCCCACCAGGTCGCAATCGCCTCGGTATCCGGCTTTCTATCACTGGATTTGATAAAACCAATCATATCACCGAGGATGGCTTTAGCCGGGCCCACAACAGGTATGTGGGCGGCCACATTCTTACTGATTGATGAAGGATCAATATCAACGTGGATGATTTTGGCATAAGGCGAGAATTTGTGGATATCCCCGGTAATCCGGTCATCGAAACGAGCACCCACACAAAGCATGACATCACACTCATGCATAACCATATTGGCTTCATACGTACCGTGCATGCCCAACATGCCGATATACTGTGATTTGGAGGCCGGAAACCCACCCAGCCCCATCAAGGTGTTGGTACAGGGATAATTGAGTCTTTCAACCAACTCGGTCAGTTCATCACTGGCATCGCTCAGGATAATGCCACCACCGGCATAAATAACAGGCCTTCTGGCCTGCAGAAGCAGATCAACTGCACGCTTTACCTGTTTGGGGTGGCCGCGCCGAACGGGCTGATAGGAGCGAATCTTGATAGTATCCGGGTACACATAGTGGCATTTCTCGGCCGTAACATCTTTGGGAACATCGACCAATACCGGTCCCGGTCGTCCACTGGCAGCAATAAAAAAAGCTTTTTTGATGGTAAGTGCCAAATCCCTGACATCGGTCACCAGAAAATTATGCTTCACACAGGGCCGGGTAATACCCACGGCATCGACTTCCTGAAAGGCATCATCACCGATTAACTGGGTTGGCACCTGCCCGGAAATGACCACCATGGGAATGGAATCCATGTACGCCGTAGCAATGCCCGTCACCGTATTGGTCACTCCGGGGCCGGATGTGACCAATACTACCCCAGTCCGCCCGGTGGAACGAGCGTAGCCATCAGCAGCATGGGTCGCTGCCTGTTCGTGGCGGACCAGAATATGCCTGACTTTTTCCTGTTTATACAAAGCATCATAGATATGTAGCGAAGATCCACCCGGATAACCGAATATCATCTCCGTCCCTTCGTCCTCAAGACAGCGGACGACAATTTCTGCTCCCGTTAATTCCACAATTTACCTCATAGGCCAATGATTCACTCGTTCATCAAATCCCAGTGCAGCATGGGTATTCAACACACGACTACTTTTGCAAAATACATCCATAACGACTGAAAAATCATCCTGAAATCCTTGATGCTTCCTGAATGCAGCGCAGACACCGGAGTATAAACGCGCAGCTGATGGTGAGCAATTAAGCTAACAGAAAAAAGTCCTATCTATTGGTCACCGGCAATTTTCTCTATGACTTTTACGCCTGTTTGCAATGATCCACCAAGAGGCTACCCGAGAGCAGGAATCGATGTTCTGGAAGGGTAAAAGACAAGGCCAAGTCAAAATCCATAGCGAAGGATGAATCAACATCGGAGACAACCGTAAAGCCTGCTCCAGATGTTCAGCTATTTCGTGATTTGACGATATTTCTGGACGCTTATTCCATCACAATACTTAATTATATTCATTGTGTTATGGATGTTTAGACTCGACTAAATAGGGACTTGGTAATCCGTAGCTCGTAACAATACAACAACAGCACTGGCTCCATCGGAAAGCTGGCTGGCGTTGCCTGCTGTAATACAGCCATTGCCTCCCAATACCGGTTTCAACTTTGCCAGCTGTTGCAGGGTGGTATCGGGACGGTTGCATTCATCGTGATCCAGTTGGACAGTCTGCAGGCTGTCCTCCCCAGTGACTTTATCAGACACCACTTGCGTCGCCGTAACGGGGATAATCTCGGCATCGAATTTCCCTGCCCTCAGGGCTGCGGCGGTTTTTTGCTGGCTGGCTAGTGCGTATTCATCCTGGGCGGCCCGGGAAATGTGATATCGCGCGGCCACTGTCTCAGCTGTCTGGATCATGGAATGGTAAAATTCTGGTTTCAATTCAAGAACCCGCTGATCCTGATAGCTGTAGTTATTCATGTGAGTATTCTGCACCAGGCTTATGGAATCGAGACCTCCGGCAACAGCAACTTCCAAACCTTCCTGCACAATCTGCTGTGCTGCTGCGGAAATCGCTGACAGACCTGAAGCACATTGTCGATCAATAGTGGCAGCGGCAACACCGACCGGGAGGTTGGCAGCCATTACTGCATGACGTGCCACGTTGATACCGGTTGTGCCCTGGGTAAGGGCACAACCCAGGATCAAATCTTCCACCGCAGCGGCCTCAACACCAGCCCTTTTGATCGCGGCACAGATTGCATGGGCGGCCATTGTCGGTCCACTAAGATTATTAAAAGCGCCGCGGTAGGCTTTTGCAATGGGGGTTCTTGCGGTTGAGACAATAACAGCTTCACGCATCTTCAGACCTCCAGATATCAGGCTTTTTCAAGCCCACACCAATCGGCGATAAACAGCGCGATGGCTTGGGTGACACGGCGCATGGATTCAAGATTGACCCTTTCATTAAAACCATGGATGGCGGCAGCGACCGGTCCATAGACCAGTGCCGGGGTATTGGCATAAAGACCGAAAAATCGTGCATCTGTGGTGGCAGTAACCGAAAATTTCTGCAGCCGCTCTCCGCTAACTATTCGGTGTGCCTGTTCCAGCGAAACAATGGCTTGAGTTGCCTCTGTCTGAGGGTGATCTGCCAGAGCATACCCTTCAGCCAAAAAACCGTGATAGATAATCTGCGGCTGGTTGTTGCGGAAAAAATCACTGTCGTTCGCTGCTTGGTACAGGCAATTTTCTATTTCAGTCTGGGCTTGGCGAATGTTCTGACCCGGGTAAATGGCCAGGCGAACATCAAAACAGCACCACGCAGGGACACTGGAGGCCCAATCACCACCTTCAATCCGCCCCCCATTCAAATTAAGGGGGTGATCAACATGAGCATAAAGTGGGGGCTTACGGTCATCAGCATTCCATCCGATTTCAAGCTCACGCAAGGCGGCAATCAGTGGTATGGCCGCCTCAATGGCATTGGCACCGCTACCCGCTTCGAGCACATGCACTGGAACCCCTTTGAGGTGGACCTGAAACCAGATTACGCCAATCTGCGCTATAGCAAGTTTTTCGTCAAATGGTTCGGGTATCAGTGCGGCCGCGGCACGGTAGCCCCTTTGAAGGCAAGCCAGAGCCCCGTTGCCCGTACATTCCTCTTCAACAACCGATTGAATGTGGACGTCAGCAGCAGGCTGGAGATGAATAGCTCGCAGGGCATCAAGAGCAAAAAGATTGGCGGCAAGACCGGCTTTCATATCTCCAGTCCCGCGGCCGTACATCCAACCGTTATCGCAATGAGGCTTGAACGGCTGGGCATCCCACATCTCGAGGGGGCCGGTAGGCACCACATCGATGTGGCCGTTGAGGATCAGTGATTTACCCGTGTTGGTACGGCTTTTGTGGGTACCTACAACATTCACTGCATCATCATAATTTCCGATTACCGGAGAAAACCCGGGCAGGTGGGCGATATCACGTACATCGATGGCCCAGCTATCGACAGCATAGCCTCGCTCGGTGAGCTGCCCGGCCATGAATTCCTGAGCCCCCTGCTCCTGACCGCGTGTGGAGGCAAATGTTGAAAGACCCGACAAAAATTCGACCTGTTGATCAAACCGTTTGTCAACTGCATTCATGATCTGGCTTTTTATGGCTTTTTTCATGGTCTTCGTCCCCATCAAAAGGTTGGCAGACTGGTGTCCGGAATTTGCAGTGGTGCAGCCGTGGCCATCACCACTTCATCAATTGAAAGCCCCACAGCAATTTCTCTCAAAACGAGTCCATCCAGGGTAATGTCGAGCACAGCCATATCGGTGAATATACGATTCACACAGGCCTTTGCGGTTAGGGGAAATTGACATTTCTCGACGATTTTTGAACGACCCTTTTTATCTTGATGAGTCGTCAAAATCACAACACGACAGGCTTTTTGGGCGAGCTCCATGCCTCCCCCGACACCGGGTGTAAACAATCCTGGAATCATCCAGTTTGCCAGATCGCCGTTCATCGCCACTTGAAAAGCACCCAGAATGGTCAAATCAAGCCGTCCTCTTCGGACCAGGGCAAAGGAAACCGCACTATCAAAAAACGCTGTCCCCGGCACGGTGGAGACATAGGCCCCGCCGGCATCAATGAGATTGCGATCCGCTATACTATAGTCAAGGCTCGGACCCACCCCGGAAATCCCGTTCTCGGAGTGTAAACAGACGGCAACATCTGCAGGAATGTGGTCAATGACTTTCGTCG
>DRJH01000117.1 GCA_011052285.1 Gammaproteobacteria bacterium | reverse complement strand
CATTTTTAGGCCGGCGCTGACACCTGGATCAGCTTGCCCTTGCCGGTATCCCGATTGTCAGACTGCGACGCTCCATCAACACCACATCCCGCCATACACCCAATAATTGGCCCAGTTTTTCCCGAATACCGACAACTTTGAAACCACATTTTTCATGCAGGGCCAGGCTCGCCTTGTTCTCCGGAAATATACCTGCCTGTAGTGTCCAGAAGCCACACCTTTCGGAACAGGCAATTAAACCCTGCAACAGTGCACTACCAAATCTCTTACCCCGTTCTGTCGCCTCGATATAAATGCTGACTTCTGCCACACCGCCATACACGCAACGGGACGAGACCGCCGACAGCGCTGCCCAACCTACAACGTGCCGATCATATTCTGCGACCAGTCGGCAGTGAGGAAGGTAGGTCCGATCCCAGTTCTCCCAATCTTTCGTCTGGCCTTGAAAAGTGGCATTCCCGGTATCAATTCCATGCTGATAGATCAACTGTATAAACGAAAAATCTGACCACACCAACTCCCTGATTTGTACTGTTTTATTTATTTGTCGCATGGCTTCTTACCCATTGCCAGCAGGCATTCTGTGGAAATTCTTTTGAAGTCAATTCTCCTGGCTCCCATCCTACTTCATAATAGTGCGCCCATTAGTCGGCATTATTGGCCGATTATTAGTGCTTGCGCCGGGCTTGAACATTACAGCAATCACCGCCACCTTGCCGTCCTTGTCCATGTGCACAAGGTGGCCTTCCACAGGGCAAGAATACCCCTCTATGGTGTGTTCACCAGGAGCATAGAAATGAAATTGTTTGAGTTCGAACTTATACCCGGCAACCGTAAAGGAACTGCCGGGGGCAAATTCACCTGGATAGTATGCCCAAGAAACTTGATGATAGAAAAAGCTGCCTTTGGATAGATTCCCCCCACGACACCCACTAAGCCGCCAAATGCCAATGATCATCAAGCCACTGCTGTAATTGGGTAATCTGTTGTTCTTTCAGGTACAAACCGAGGCGAGTTCTGCGCCAAAGAATATCTTCTGCGGTACGTGCCCATTCCTTATTCAATAGATAGAGAACCTCGGCCTCGTATAGATCGGCTCCAAAATGTTGACCCAGTTCTGCCACACTGGTAGCGGTACCGACCACATCACGAATTCTGGTACCATACAACCGGGCCAGGCGCTTCACCGTGGCTTCCGGCAACCATCCATAGCGCTGCTGTTGCGCATGGACAAATGTGGCGAAGTCTGCCAGATCCCCTCCGGGTAAAGGATGGCCTGGCAGGCTGGTCCAGGTGCTGGTTTTGATTTTCATGGCCGGCAACAGTTTCGAGAGAGTATGCTCCGCCACCTGACGATAGGCCGTCAATTTCCCTCCAAACACACTAACCAATGGAGCCCGACCATCACCGTTATCCAATTCCAGAATATACTCACGACTGACTGCCGAGGCACTCGATGTGGCGTCATCAAACAACGGCCTGACACCCGCATACGTCCATACTACATCCTGTGACCGGGTCTGGATTTTGAAGTAGCTGTTGATTACACCACAAAGGTAGTCCACTTCGCCTTCTGACATCCGCGCCTGTGTGGGATCACCGTCATAATCAACCTCGGTGGTACCGATCAGGCTATAGTCCTGTTCGAAGGGAATAACAAAGATAATGCGCTGATCACTATGCTGCAGGATATAGGCATGGTTGTGCTCAAACAATCGTGGTACCACCATATGGCTGCCTTTGATCAAGCGGATCCGGTAGGCACTTGGTGTTTTCAATGCATCATCGATAAATGCATTAACCCAGGGGCCAGTGGCATTCACCAGCGACCGGGCCGTAACATCGAAACGTCGTCCAGTGATCACATCCTGCAAGGCGGCAATCCAGTGATTCTCCTGACGGCGCGCCGCCAAGCACTGCGTCCGGGTCAGAATAGTCGCACCATGCTCTGCTGCATCAATGGCATTGAGAACCACCAGGCGACTGTCATAGGTGGCACAGTCGGAGTAGATAAATCCTTTACTACCGTCATCCTTAAGCGCAGCACCCGCCTTGTGATGAGACAGACTGACGCACCTTGATGCTTTAAGAACCTTTCGTCCGGCCAGATAATCGTATAAAAACATACCGACCCGTATCATCCAGGCAGGGCGCATATGGTGATTGTGCGGTAGTACAAAGCGCATCGGCCAAACCAGGTGAGGAGCCATAGCCAGCAATACTTCCCGTTCTTGCAACGCCTCGCGCACCAGGCGGAACTCGTAGTGCTCCAGATAACGCAAGCCACCGTGAATGAGTTTAGTACTGCGGGACGAGGTTTGCCCAGCCAGATCACCGGTTTCACAGAGTAAGACGCGCAAACCACGTCCCGCGGCATCCCGGGCAACCCCACAACCGTTTACACCGCCACCAACCACCAGCAAGTCATAGATTTCAGACATTTAATACACGATTTAGAAAGAGGAAATACAATTATAAGTTCGATTATGAACATTATATTTTCGATTGCCCAATGAAACAAGATGATCGTGCGATATATAGGTGATAAACGAACAAATCAGCAGCGGCTCCCGCCAGAAGCAGGGGTTCCAGAAGTGAAGTAGGGATTATTTAGTCACTGTCACCACGGCAGTCATGCCATCGTGGACCATGCAACGGATTTTGTATTTTCCCGTTTTGGTGAATTTGAAGTCTGTCTCATCATTAGGTAATTCTTTTTTAGCCTTCATTACTACGGTTCCTTCACTGCCATCAGCCTTCAGTACACTGATCCGGGAATTGTGAAAAAAGGGATCTTTGTTCACCAGATGCAAGGTCTGCCCCAGTTGCAGGGTAATCGCATCTGGGGCATATTCAATATCAAGCTCCTCAACATTCACGACGTCATTACCCGCTGCTGCCAAATTAAGCCATACAGCACCCAGGAATATTCCCAGTAATTGCGTAGTTTTTTTCATGGTAGTGTTTTCCCTATATAAAAAGAAAAAGGCAGTGTGCAGCGACAAAATCAAGCCACACACCGCCTGTTTTGACTCGGTCAGTTGGCTTCGATCTTCAGGTTACCAAACATGACGTGAAAGAATGGCATACCGAACATTCTGCCTGCCGCCATCTCCTCCTGAACACGCTTCTTAGTTTTTCCCATCACCTTCTTGGAAGCCATCAAGTTGGCCACGGCTTGCTTCTTCGCCGGCCCATCAGGCATGGCCATAATTTTCTTGTTGGCCTTCATTATGCTGGCCTTGACCTGCGGAAAGGGGATATAGCCACTTTTCAGCGGGGCCGGAACCGGGCCTTTGGGCGTCATCTTGAACGGCGGCACCATCAGATGGAGCACCTTCCCGGTACTGCCTGCACCGACACCACCATCAAAACTCAGCTTGTTGCCGTCACCACGCACGAACTCGGTGATCATCATATGTACCAGCTGGTTGTCGTTGACCAGGCGACCATCGACATAGATTTTACCAATGCCCCAGAATGCGGCATAGGTATATTCCGTGGGCATCAAATTGGTACCAATACCTGTCCCACCATGCAGCAGGGTATCGGTGACTACACCACCGAAGGTCGGAAACAGTTTGCCATGGGGTAACGGCTTGTTGACCACAACCCGGTACGTATGTGATTTATCCGGGGCATCGAAAGTTGCCTCAAAATTGATTTTATCTTCCGTGACTTTGCCATCAATCGCAGTGACGTCCTTGAGGGTCATGTTGAGATCACCAACGCCGGTCACCATCCAATCACTGAATGGGGTGGCATGATCCACAATAGTGTATTTGCCATCACGCTGCTGACGTAGTTTCAAGGATACACCCGTAAGTGGAAAGGGACCCTGTTGCCAACCAACCGGGTGGTCGGGATCACCGAACACGGCCGGGTCTATTTTTCTAGTCCCTGGCAAGGCCCAACGAATCGAGCCCTGTTTTTGTGAGGCAGTCACCGTCACGGGACCGCCGAGACGTCGGGGTGGGGTGGGGTTTTTAGCATGGGACTG
>DRJH01000116.1 GCA_011052285.1 Gammaproteobacteria bacterium | reverse complement strand
ATAGCCGGTATAGGCCAATTGGGTGGAGTCACAGACCACGGTGTGCTGTTTCGGGACCACGGCCGCGAGTATGTCAAGTACGCGCTGATGACGCGCAGCACGCCTTGGCCAGTTGATATTGGCCTTGCAGGCTTGAATATTCCCGGGTATGTCGCTGACAGCCGGGTGCAGCGTTTTGTTCGCCAATGCCTGATTGATGGCTGACAGCGCCAGTCGGGCATCGGACAGGATCGGTACTGCCGGGTTGAAGTTGCGCACCAGCTGTTCGGCTTCGATATCGATGCGGATCAACTGACCTTTGATGTCAGGTCCCCGGCCGGTATACAAAAGATCAGTTTCCGCAAATTCTGTACCCACGGCCAGTACCACATCGGCGGCCTCGATCATCTGCTGCACCGGCGTGAAGGGCAGGGTGGCGCCCAAGCTCAGTGGATGATATTCATCGACCACCCCTTTGCCGGCCACGGTCGAGACCACCGGGCATTGCAATACCTCAACCAGCGCAGTGGCTTCGCTGCTGGCATCGACCGCACCACCGCCTAGAATAACCAGCGGCTGTGCCGCAGCCGCCAGCAGCTCCGCAGCTTGTTCGATACGCTTGGGCTCAGGCCCCGGCCGGGCTATGCGGCAGATTTCCAGGGTTTGATCGGGGATCGGTGCGGTCAATAGATTGATCGGGATTTCGATATGCACCGGGCCGGGCCGGCCACTGCTGAAAACAGCAAAAGCCCGTGCCAGTACATGCGGAATTTCTGCCGGGTCGAGTAGGGTGTGACTGAATACCGTAAAGGCGGAGGTCAGATTGCGTTGTGACGGCAGTTCATGCAGTCGACCGCCGCCAATGCCGAGTTCACTGGTTTGGTTGACACTGGAGATCGCCAGCACCGGGACCGAGTCGGAATAGGCTTCGGCCAGTGCGGTGGCAGCGTTGGTGACACCGGGTCCGGTGATCAGAAAACAGACACCGGGCTTGCCGGTGACTCGGGCGTAGCCGTCGGCCATAAAACCGGCTCCCTGTTCATGGCGCGGGGTGATGTGACGAATGTGGGTGGAAGGAAGTTCGCGATAAAATTCGATCGTGTGTACACCGGGGATTCCAAATACCGTGTCCACACCATAACGTTCTAGCAGCCGTACCAGGGCTGCGCTGGAAGAAATCATGGGCATTCTCCAAGCATACTGCAACCAGTGGTCAGAATCCGGACCACCTGGACGGACCATTGCATTCTACAGGCTTAGCAGGCTATTGAAAAACGCTCATGCGGTATGATACGGCGTTAATAATCCACTCAACACTCATGTACGTACCTGGACACTGCGCTTTTTCGCGAATTATCGCCTTACCTCGTACTCACCTGAAACTTTTTCAACAACTTGTTAGGTTTTCAGCGCCAGTCTTTTTTTGAAAGCAACAGCAGTTTCCGTTAGCTACGTCAGGTGGTGTTTTCTTTACTATTGGTGACCAATATCGGTCAAAAATATTCCGAAAATACCACCCGATTCACCTCATTTTATACTCGCGTGAGTCGCTGAGAAAACTATTTCCCGATTGAGTTCAAAGATGACGTCTTGTAGTATGCCCCGTTTGGCGGGAGCTGTTGTAGAGGCGGGTGATTTTCAGGTTTATCCAGGGCTGTGAAGATATGAATCGATGAAGGATCACTCCCATGTTCGGCTGCACCTGGTGGTGTTTGCACTGGTTTCAGCGGCTTTTACAAATATTTATTTAACCCAGCCCGTGTTGCCAGTTTTGCAACGCGAGTTCGGTGCTGACCTGGTACAGGTTTCTTTTAGCGTATCGGCGGTGATCCTGGGAATCGCTATTGCCAATCTGCCCTTTGGCCTGCTGGCCGATCGCTTCCCGATTCGGCCAATTATTTTGGTCGGAGGCCTGGTTGTGGCGGTAGTTGGGGTGTTCTGTGCCATAACACGGGACTTCTGGTGGTTCATTGCCGCGCGCTTCCTGCAGGGTCTGTTCATTCCCGCCCTGACCACTTGTCTGGCAGCCTATGTCAGCAAAACGGTGTCTCCGGATCGACTCGGTGTGGTGATGGGCTCCTATGTATCAGCGACCGTGCTCGGTGGTTTGGGTGGCCGCTTGCTCGGGGGCTGGATTCACCCACCCCTGCACTGGCGCTATGCCTTTGTGTCGGCGGCAGTACTAACGCTGCTCGCCACTTTGGTGGCGGTACGCAATCTGCCAAAATCTTCTATATCTTCTGGGCCAAAAGGTAGCACAGTCAGTTTTCTGACCCTGCTGACGCGTTGGGATTTGTTGCGAATCTATCTTTGCACTATGGGCAGCTTTGCCGTCTTCTCCTCGGTGTTCAATTACCTGCCTTATCGTTTGTCTGCGTCTCCATTTAACTTTTCCACCGGAATGATCACGCTGTTGTACCTGGTTTATGTACTCGGTATCTTTGTCGGGCCGCTTTCCGGTCGACTCAGTCATCGTTTTGGCGTCGGGCGTACACTGTTGGTCGGCAGTCTGGTGCTGGCTATTGCACTGGGGTTATTGCTACTGCCATCAACCATCGCCGTGGTGTTCGGCTTGCTGGCGCTGTGTGGTGGTTTCTTTACCTTACATGCGGCCGCAGTTGGAGCGCTGAATCGTAAGCTTTCCAGTGGCCAGGGCAAAGCCAACGCCTTGTACGTACTGCTGTACTATATCGGTGGTTGGCTGGGTATTACCGGTGCCGGCTATGTTTATCAAGGCAGTGGCTGGAGCACCTTGATCTACAGTTTGTTATTGTTGGTGCTGATTCCATTCAGCACCGGCCTGGCAGAATACAAATATGATCGTTCCTGATTATGTGGAGGCATTCGCCGCTCAAGCTAACACATCAATTGAGTAGATTTGGTGGTGACATCGGAGTGGTTGGCCACTTGCAGGAATCACTTTCAGCCACTGCCGGTTGGCATCATTATGGTAAATATGGTAAATAAGGGTATAACTCAATAATTTGAGGATTAGTTTTGCGCCATCGACCACAGAGCATCGGTGAAGAAATTGCCAACAGCATCAGTCATGGTATCGGCACGCTTGCCGCCGCTGCAGTAGCACCTGTCTTGATCATAACGGCTTTGCAGCGTGGTGGTGCTGCATCGGTCGTGGGTGCGAGCCTGTTTGCCACCACCTTGTTGTTGCTGTATTTGGCTTCAACACT
>DRJH01000115.1 GCA_011052285.1 Gammaproteobacteria bacterium | reverse complement strand
TGGTTAAAGTACCGTAGCATGGTCGTCGCCCCCTCCGTGGGGGAAAATGGTCAAAGTTGTCATGGCACTACCAACCAGGGCACTACCAACCAGGGTAATGACTCAGCGAGTGACGATTGTAGCGTGGTGGCTTGTCGTTGCGATAATTTTGTCGTCATGCAGTATGACGCAGGTTCGATCGGATCGGACTGCCTTGGTTTTGGAGGTGAAGAAAATAATCGATGTGCCGCAGGGAGTAAGTCGGGTGTATTTTCAATCGGGTCGTCAACTACGTTTCCAAGATCTCGATGAATTGCAGTGGTACTGTTTTTTACAACTGTCAAACCAGCAGCTTCAACCGCCGTCGAGAAGGATTACTCCCGGCTATTTTCTGGTGAAGGGTTTGTGGCGTTACCGCGATGTGGTGAATGCAAACCTGTATCGAGTCGCTGCTCTTTTCTGGTTGTGGCGTAACCGCGATGTCAGTTCTTTTACTTATTTATGGCATTTACGCCTACAGAATGTCGATCAACCCGAGGTAAAAGCTCTCGAATGTGGGTATTTTGGAGAATCAGAAGAGGTAGAATGGCCTGGCATCATACGCCTTAACCAGGTTCTTGGTGCATTAGTTCGGCTAGAAAAGTAGCCGGTGAATCCATGATCCAGGTGGTAGCTCATAGCGGCTTTGTTAATAGAGCTCGGCGGCAATTACGGCCGAGAGCTGCGAGGGCCAGATGACAATCACGCAGCCGATGGTCCAGCCCAATAGAGTCAGTTGGAGGGGCAAGTCGCTGAACAGGACATCGGTGGGTGATTCACCTTGGCCATCAACTACGACGATATACCAGTAGCGAAAGATACCAAACATTACAAATGGTATGGTAATCATCAGCTCCTGTCGGGTACTGACGACGAACAGAGAATAGAATACCAGTGTGCTGGTGGCTGCCATTAAGGCATAGTTTTCGATCAGCGTTTGGGTATAACGGTTCAGTACTGCCCGGGTTTCTGAGCCCGTATCGAGGAGTTCCTGGCGTCGCTTTATGGCCGCTAAAAATAGTGCCAGGGATAGTGTGGTGATAAACATCCAGGGTGATACAGGGGCATCGAGGGCGACCGCACCGGCATACACGCGCAATACAAAGCCGCTGGAGATAATGAAGATATCCACTACCGGAACTCGTTTCAAACGCAATGAATAGGCTAAATTCAGCAACAGGTAGATACCGATAACAGTCAGTACCGATAATTGCCTGAGGCCGGCAGTGAATAGCAATCCTAATGTTATGGCTAGTAGGTAAGAAGCTTGTCGAACAGAGATTTGGCCGGCTGCGATCGGACGTGTGTGGGATTTTTGAGGATGCAAGGCGTCACTGTGACGGTCGATGATGTCGTTAAAAATATAGACACTGGACGAGGCGAGGGAAAATAATAACGTTGCGAATAGTGCCTTGCTAATTGGAAGAGGATGAAAATACCCTGAAAATAGTAAAGGAGTGAGCACAAAGCTATTTTTGACCCATTGTTTGGGACGAAACAAACGAATATAACGAGTCCATGAGGCGAAGCTGGACATGGTAGAGAGTACCGCTCCTCGTGTTATAGTTCTCACCCTGCTGCTCAATCTACGATCTGTTGGCAGAGGTGCATGATGTGAAGACCTAATCATTATGAAAAGTTGGAGAAAATGCAAGAGCAATTGCTAAGTGGTTGGGGGAGATATCCTGTGGTCAGCGCACGCCGCCATCCTATTTGTAGTGACGAAGGTATACGTTCGCAGCTAAAACAGGGCTTTCAGGGAATTAGCCGGGGTTTGGGGCGAAGCTACGGTGACAGCGCACTGGCCGCAGCAGTGCTGGATCTGACCGGGCTGGATTGTATTCGCAGTTTTGATCACCGACGGGGTATTATCCACTGTTATGCAGGCATTTCACTGCAAGAGTTGTTGTCGGTGATTGTCCCTTCCGGTTGGTTTCTGCCAGTGACCCCGGGTACGCGTTTTGTGACTCTCGGTGGTGCGGTAGCCAGCGATGTGCATGGCAAGAACCATCATTTGGATGGCTGTATTAGTGCTTTTGTCGAACAACTGGAGATTATGACGGCAAATGGCGACGTGTTGGTCTGTTCTCAGACCGAGCACAGTGATCTCTTTCATGCCAGTTGTGGTGGTATGGGTTTGACCGGAGTAATCGTCAGCATCTGCTTGCGCCTGCGCGCTGTGCGCAGTTGCTATATCGAACAGACCACACTGCGGGCAGAAAATCTACAAGTTGCATTCGAGCTTTTTGCCGAAAATCAGGGTGCCAGTTATTCCGTGGCCTGGCTGGATTGCCTGGCACGTGGCGATAACCTGGGCCGTTCGGTGGTGATGCTCGGTGAACATGCTGACTCGGGAGGCCTGAAAATGCAATACAAAGCGCAATTTGCCATGCCCCTGGATATGCCGACAGGATTACTGAATTCATCAGTCGTGCGCAACTTCAATCGCCTCTATTATCGACATGCAGTCAACGGCCAGGAAAAGGAGGTCTATTTTGTTCCATTTTTCTATCCACTTGATAGATTGGCCCATTGGAATCGTCTTTATGGGAAACAAGGGTTTCTGCAATACCAGTTTGTGGTACCCGAAGATGCTGCTTTTGTAGTCATGACTGAAGTATTATCACGAATCTCGGCAGCGCAATTGGGTTCCTTTCTTTGTGTGCTCAAGGCCACCGGGCCAGGCAATGCCAACTATTTATCGTTTCCGTTGCAAGGCATGAGCCTGGCTCTGGATTTTTCTTTTACACTGTCGTTATTACCATTACTGAATGAATTGGATGCTATTGTGGTGGATCATGGTGGCAGAATCTACCTGGCCAAGGATGCGAGAATGTCGGCTGCGATTTTCCGACGCGCTTATCCAAAATGGCAGATATTTTCTCAAGTCCGTGAAAACTATGGTGCTGCCGGGGTATTTTGCTCTGCGCAGTCAAATCGATTGGGACTGGACGGATGAGTAATGTACTGATTATCGGTGCGACATCAGCGATAGCCATCGCTTTTGCCAGGCAGTGCGCAAGCAGAAAGGATCGCTTATTTTTGGTGGCCCGGAATGCAACACGATTACAAATGCTGGTTGATGATTTGCAAGCGCGTGGGGCGGTGGCGATTGCTAGTCAGCTGCTTGATGTGAGCAGATTGGATCGCCATGTCGAGGTTTTGTCCGCCGCAGTGAAGTTTCTCAAGATTCTCGATGTGGTGCTCATCGCCCATGGTAGTCTGCCGGATCAACAGGTTTGTGAAACCAATCCATCAGCGTTGCAACAGGCACTGCAAATCAATGGAAATGCCACGATTAATCTGTTGGCGCTGGTGGCGAATCGACTGCAGTCTCAGCACTGTGGTGCCTTGCTGGTAATCAGCTCGGTGGCTGGTGATCGGGGTCGGGCCTCTAACTATGTTTATGGTGCGGCTAAGGCGGCAGTTTCTACCTTCGCATCGGGCTTGCGAAACCGCTTGTACCGGGACAATGTTCGAGTGATTACGGTTAAACCAGGATTTGTTGATACTCCGATGACCGTATCGTTCGATAAAGGCCTGCTCTGGGCTCAGCCGGAGACGATCGCCCGGGGAATGCAACGAGCGATTGATAGACGCCGCAATGTCGTCTATCTGCCAGCTTTCTGGCGGTGGATCATGTGGTTGATTCGGGCAGTACCGGAAAGCATTTTCAAGCGCCTGTCGTTGTAGAGGAAATCGAACCACACCCACGTTAAGTAAAGGCTATAATGGGTCTGGGTTATCCAGTTAATGGAAACGTACAGTGGTTATCGTAGTGGTTTTAAGTAGACCCTCATGGATGTCGGAACGAGGTATAGCGTGAAATCGATGGCTTACAAAAACCGCAGTGGAGTGGGTTGGAAAATTGATTGATTTGAGTTGGAGTTGTAGATGACTACCATCAATGAAGCATTACTCAGGAAATACAAACCTTTTGGGCAACTGGACTCTCAACTGTTGCGTTTTTTTGTCAAAGAGGCCAAGGTGCGAACCCTGCTGGCTGGAGAGTATATGCTCAAAGTGGGTGATGCTACCGGGGATAGTTATTACCTGTTGCAGGGTGAAGTGGAAATGAAGGCTGGCGATGGCCGCCGTCGCCGTATGCAGTCGGGGGTAGCGGCCGCAGAAAACCCTCTGGCCAAGATCCGTCCCTGTCAGTACAGTGTTTGTGCTGTAACTACGGTTGAATACATGGTATTGCCGCCAATTTCTGTTGCCTCTACATCTGAGGCCGAAGGTGCAATGGGTATGGAGGTAGATGAGGTACCTAGTGGGGCGGTCGGACAGGATTCATCCGTGCTTGAGGCAATTTTTGACGATCTGAAGCGTAATAGTCTAGCGCTTCCCAGTCTTCCGGAAGTAGCCTTGCGTGTTCAGCGGTCGATCGAGGCCCAGGAATCGGCGGAAAAAATTGCCCGTATTATTGAGGCGGATCCGGTGGTCTCTGCTAAATTGATGCGGGCATCGAATAGCGTCATTTTTCGTGGCGTATCGAAGATATCCAGTGTTGCCATGGTGGTGGCAAGGCTGGGATTACAGCGTACCCGGCAGTTGGTGCTGACATTTGCCATGGATAATTTATTCAGGTCTGATGTCCCCTCGCTCCTGAAACGTATGCAACGTCTCTGGTCCAGCAGCACCCAGATTGCGGCCGTGGCCCATGTGCTGGTGACGCATTACGGTATTCGGGTCGATAAGGACAGTGCAACGCTGGCCGGGCTGATCTGTCAGATTGGTGTTGTGCCCTTGCTGGATCGGGCCAGTAAAATGCCTAAATTTACCAATATGACAGAATCTCAAATTGAATCCATGCTACATAGAAATCAGGGCCAGGTCGGTACCTTGGTGTTGAAAAAATGGGATTTCCCAGTGGATCTTGCTGTAGTACCGGAAACCAGCAGCGATTGGTTGCGTGATCACGAAGGCCCGCCGGATCTTGTCGATGTCATTTTGGTTTCACGCCTGCATTGCATGGGGCAGGATACCTACCCTGTTGATGCTCCGCCATTGGGTGAGGTTCCCGCATTACGGCGTATTGCCGGAGAAGATGCCGGGCCTGAGTTCAGTATTGGCTTAATTCAGCAGGCTGGTAAGGAAATCAATGAACTGACCAATTTATTGAATTCCTGAAATTGCTACCAGCGATTGCGTAGCTCACGTAATTTCAGGAACACGGTTTTCGGGTCAGATTGTTTCGCAAGTTGGGGAAATTCCTGGTGCAGTTTCGCGATAATTCCGGGTTTACTCAGGCGCAGGAATGGATTAATTCTTTTCTCAAGCCCCCAGGTGGTGACCAGCGCCCTGTTCGGGTCCATGTTGGCGCTGTTCTCGAGTAATTCGGCTGCAGCCCGATTACCCGGTTCACGATCCAGTGAAAATCGCAAATTATTGCCAAGATATTCATGGCCGGGGTAAATCCTGGTGCTGTCGGGTAGGTCAGCGAGTTGCTCACAGAACGTTTTGTACAAGATTGCGGGATTGCCGCCGTTGTGACAATTACCTGCACCCGCATTGAACAGGGTGTCACCACTGAACAACGCGGGCTCATCGCTTTGTACCAGCATGCAAACGTGGCTCATGGTGTGGCCTGGAGTGTCCAGAATAGTGATTTCCACGGTTTTGCCGAGGCTCACAATATCCCCTGCGGACAGCCCGGTGGTCATGCCGGGAATTCGGCCCTTGGCTCCGGCATGTGCAAGCACTTTGGCACCGGTCTGTCGGATCAATTCGAGATTACCCCCGGTATGATCACCATGTTCATGGGTGTTGATAATGGTGGTGATATTCCACCCGTGTTGCTTGGCTCGTTGTAGACATTGTGTCGAATCGAGCGGGTCAATAGCGACGGCCTCGCCTGTTTCTTCGCAGGCAATCAGGTAGTTGAAATTACGTAACGCGTTGTCGGTCCAGATTTGTTCGATGATCATTGTTGCTGTTTTCCTGGGGCTGCTCTATTGAAGTTGGTTTTTGAAAAGGATTTTTATTGACCTTGAAGGCTTTGCCAAAACCAGTAACCCAAAGCCCCTGCTCGGCCTGTAGTCGAAAAAGTTGAAAATCCGGTAGTAGACGCAGTACGTGCAGGATCGAGCCGAAATATTCTTCGAATTGATCCAGAGTGTTACTCCACATTGGTTCATCACGGTCTATGAGCTTTGCCATACAGGATAGGGTAAAACGTTTTCGCGCATAGAGGTTGGTTACGGTGGCTTCTGCTTCGAGTAGCAGGATGCTGGTTTGTGGATGATGTTGTAAATTGGCGGTATGCGTCGCCAGTTGGCTGACAAAGATAAAGTACGTGAATAAATCAGTGGCGATAAAAGGGGTGAAACTACAGTGGGGTAATCCCTCACGGTCAATGGTTGAGAGGGTGAGGCCATGCAGCTGATGCTGAAATTGCAGCAGAGTTTGCAGGTTCGGTTTAGTCATTACTGTGGGCAATATTTGAGGTAACGTTCCAATCCCAGCGCAAGGTCTGTGATCAGATCATCGACAGCTTCCAGGCCGATATGAACCCGAAGCAGGTTGCCGGGCTCACTCCATGGTCTTACGGTACGATTGGCAGCAGGATCAGTGGGGATCATCAGACTTTCATAACCGCCCCAGCTAAACCCCATGCCGAACAGGCGCATGTCGTCGAGCATGGCGGCCAACGCTCGTTCAGGACCGGGCTTGAGGATAAAACTGAACAAGCCGGAGGAGCCGGTAAAATCACGTTGCCAAAGGATGTGTCCTGGATGGTCGGGTAAGCCGGGATGCAGAACGTTCAGGACCGCGGGTTGTTGTTGTAGCCAGTGGGCAATAACCAGAGCGTTATCCTGGTGGCACTGTAGTCGGGTGGCCAGGGTTCGCAGGCCACGCAGGGCTAGATAGATATCATCTGGTCCCGCACATTGTCCTAACATCCAGACGGCGTCACGAATCGATGCGTTGGTTTGTTTGTTCGCCACAATCAAGCCCAGCATGGCGTCGGCATGGCCGACAATATACTTGGTAGCGGCATGAATGCTGACATCGACACCGTGAGAAAAAGGCTGAAAATACAGCGGAGTGGCCCAGGTATTGTCCATAAGCACCAAGATATTATGTTGGTGTGCTATGGTGCTGATGGCTGGTAAGTCCTGGATTTCAAAGGTCAGTGAGCCTGGAGATTCGGTATAGATAAAACGGGTGTTGGAGGTAATAAGGTTGCCGATGCCAGTGCCGATTGTAGGGTCATAGTATGTGGTTTGCACTCCCAAGCGAGCCAGCGGGCCATCACAGAAATGCCGGGTAGGCCCATACACAGAGTCGGCAACCAGAATATGGTCACCACGGTCGACGAAAGCCAGGATTGCCGTGGTGATGGCGGCGAGTCCGGAGCAGGTGACATAACTCTGGTAGCCGTTTTCCAGAGTGGAAATCGCATCCTGGAGGGCAAAACTGGTCGGTGTGCCGGTACGACCATAGACCAATTGCCCAGGTTCGTCTTTGTGTGCGGGAATCTTGCGTAGGCTAGCCAGATCGGGAAACAATATGGTGGAAGCATGGTAAACCGGCATATTGATGATGCCGTTGTGTTGTTTCGGATGGTTGCCAAGGTGTGTGATGAGTGTTTCTGGTGCTTGTCTTCCAGGATCTGTAGGTAAGGAATTTATCATTGACCATTTTTCTCGTTTGGAATATTACGGCTTTGTTGTTGACGCAGCACTTCACGGGCTTCGGAGAATTCTGCAGCACGTTTTTTTGCAACGGCATGAATGCGCAGTTTTACTTCCGGACGTGCCTCCAACAAACGATGAAAATCACCCGCTTCGAGTAATAAGGCCCGGGTTTCTTCCATTGCCACAATATTCGCAGTCCGTTTGCTTTCATGCAAGAGTGCCAGTTCGCCAAAAAAATCACCTTCTTTGAGAATAACGGGAGTATACAACCCCGGAAGGTCGAGGCGAACTTTACCTGAACTGAGTATATAGATCCCTTCGGCTATTTCACCGCGTCGGGCGATGACCGTGTTGCGGCGGTACTTTCTGGCTTGCAGTAGATTGGCAATTTCGATAATAGTGGCTGAGTCGAGTCCCTTGAATAGCGGCACATTGGCAATCATGCCCCAGGTAATGACGAATTCTCGCTCGTGAATGGCTTGGCCGAAGGCAGTGGCAATAATACCGACCGGAATAGAGAACATGCCCAGGCCTAGAATCATAACGACCCCACCGATAATTCTTCCAACCAGAGTAACGGGCACGATATCGCCATAGCCGACGGTGGACAGGGTGGCAATGGCCCACCACATCGCCTGCGGGATGCTGCCGAAGGCCTGTGGTTGGGCTTTGTGTTCTGCATAATAGATCAGGCTTGAGGAGAGCAATAACAGACCAAACATGATAATCAGAGCCCCAAACAGAGCCCGGGATTCTGCACGCAGCACCTTGACGATGGTTGCTAGTGCGGGAGAGTAGCGGGCTAGTTTCAATAGCCTGAGGAGCCGGAATATTCGCAGCATGCGCAAGTCGAAGGGAATAAGAAACCAGAGAAAAAAAGGCAAAATAGCCAGCAGATCGATGACGGCGAAAGGTGTCACTGCATAGTGCAAGCGGGCTCGCCATGCCGGAGTATTCTGTAGCCGGGGGTAGTCTGTACAAACCCATAGTCGACATAGGTATTCAATTGAGAAAATCACAACAGAAAAGATTTCAAAGGCGATGAATGTACTGTGATAGCGGCTTTCCAGCGCCGGCTCGGTTTCCAGGGTAACGGCAATCACGTTCAGAACAATCAGGCTGACCAAAAAGGCATTCAATAGCCGGCTGGTCGCATCATTGCTGGAGCCGGATTCGAGAAGTGAATAAACCCGCCTGCGGATCTGTTTCAAAACACTTTTCTCCAGGTGGATTCAGGCCGGATGGGGTGGGGAAAGAAAAAAGAATTCGGAGAGATTATCACGGTTTAACAGCAGCCATTGCAAGGCAATAATGGTGAGGCCATTGCATGCTTGTGGGTTTTTTAGCATCTGTGCGATATCGTCAAAGTTGATGGTAAAGACTCGGATGTCCTCACCTTCACTGGCAACACCATGTGTGCCACCAACCTGTCGGCTGTCGGTAATACCACAATAAAGGTGAATACGTTCGCTGCTTACACCCGGGGTGGACAGATAATCAGTAATAAAGCGTAGGTTCTCAATTTTGCAGCCCGTTTCCTCCAGTGTTTCGCGGATTGCGACGGACTCAAGAGGCTCACCTGGTTCAATAATGCCGGCGACGATTTCCAGCGACCAGGGGTAAGCACCGGCGGCCAGGGCGCCAATTCGGAATTGCTCAATCATGATCAGTTTTTCGCGATCAAGGTCAATTGCAAGTACGGCAACGGCTTCACCTCGCTCGACCAGTTCACGACGGATCTGCGGACTGGTACCACCAGCAAACAGTTGGTGTTGAAAATAATACTCTTCAACCTTTACATAGCCGTCATAAATGGTTTGCTGTTTGGAAATGCTGACTTTTTTATCCATGATGGTCCTTGTGGTTTGTGATTATCCCCAAAGTGATTATCCCCAAAGTATGGCAAGTGGTGGTGTAATCATCTGCTCTTGATAGTCCAGGCCATATTCCCGGTCATCTGCCAGCAGTAAAGGGCCGTCCAGATCCACAATTATTGCACCGGGAGTTAACAGTACTGCGGGCGCCATCGACAGGGAAGTGCCGACCATGCAACCGACCATGATAGCAAGACCCATCGCCATCGCCTGTTCACGCAGCAGCATAGCCTCGGTGAGCCCACCACTTTTATCGAGTTTGATATTGATGACATCATAGTGTCTGGCAATATGGTCGAGGTCATCACGGGTGTGACAGGATTCGTCGGCTGCGATGGCGATCTGATGCGGAAAGTCAGCCAATACGGAGTCGTTACCAGCCGGTAACGGTTGTTCCAGCAGACTGACGCCAAGGTCATGCAAGGGTTGTATCAGCTCACCGAGTAATTGGGGATTCCAGGATTCATTGGCATCGATGATTAACTTCGGGTCTGGAGCCTGTTTGCGGATCGCTTCGATACAAGCGAGTGGCCGTTCTGGGCCGAGTTTGATTTTCAACAACGCTTTGTCTCGATGTTGCCACGCAGCCTGGCCCATGTCGGCCACCGTATTCAGGCTCAAGGTGTAGGCGCAGGATGTTGGAACAGGTGGGGCGGTTCCCGCCAGGGTCCAGGCACGTTTACCCTGCTGCTTCGCCTCCAGATCCCATAGAGCGCAGTCGATGGCATTGCGTGCCGCACCGGCTGTGATCCTCGACTGTAGTGCAGCACGCTCACCGCCTTGCTCAATAAAGCTCCGCAGGTTTTCGATTTGAGCGATGACACCAGTTGCTGTTTCCCCATAGTGGTTATAGGGCACGCATTCTCCACGACCTGTGAAACCATTTTCGGTAATACTGACCAGCACGATGACCGCCTCTGTTTTACTGCCCCGGGCAATCGTAAAGGTCTGACGTAAAGGCCAGCGTTCACTACAGATGGTCAGGGAACGTGTCACTGTATGCTGGCAAGCGGTAAGCGACGAATAATCGAGGAAACGCCATCGCGTAGTGGGTCTACACAGGGCAGTTGTAATTCATCACTGAGTTCTCCGAGATAGGTTTTCGCCTGTGGCGGATCCATGGCTTGGGTGTTGATAGCACAGCCAGCCCACTGCACTCCCGGATTGACCAGTTGTGCCGCTTGTAGTGTCATCGTCATACAGGTTGTAATCGTCGGGAGCGACTGCTTTGGCAGGCCCCGCATATGCTGGCGCAGCGGCTCATGACAAAGTACCAGCCAGTCCGGTTGTGAGCCGTGCAGTAGCCCCAGGCTAACTCCGGCATAGGAGGGATGAAATAATGAACCTTGCCCTTCGATGATATCCCAATGACCCTCGGCAGATGAAGGGGACAATGTCTCTGCTGCTCCGGAGATAAAATCAGCGACTACAGCATCAATGGCAACACCACCGCCAGCGATCAGAATGCCGGTTTGGCCGGTTGCGCGAAAATCAGTAGCCACCCCTTGTTTCAATAAAGCCCTGTGAAGTGCCAGTGAAGCGTACATTTTACCCACTGAGCAGTCGGTACCAACGGTTAATAGGCGTTGACCACTGCGTCGTTGGCCGGTAGCGACCGGGAACGGTCCTTGCGGGTGTCTGATTTCGAGTAGTTGAGCGTTGTTGCGTGCAAAGCTGTCACGCAAGGAGGGAATGTTGGAAAGGTGTGTATGCAGGCCACTGGCAATATCCAGTTCCAATGCCACGGCCTGGTTCAAGACCTCCAGCCAGCTGTCGGGTATAATGCCGCCTCGGTTGACTACCCCAATGACCAGGGTTTTGGCCCCGTGATCTCTAGCCTGCTCCAGCGTCAACTCCGGCAAGTCCAGTATTGGTACGCAGGAGGGCAGCCGCAGTTGCCCGACACAATCCGGAGCACACCATTGATACAGGCCGGTGGCAGTTTTTACCGCCAGCGTGTCATCAGCATCTCCAAGAAACAGCAAATAAGGTTTGGTAATATTCATAAAAGGAAAAAGGGGTCAGGGAAAAAGGGGTCAGAGCCCTTTTTTATGATGCTTATATATATCAATAATGTAGAGAAAAAAAAGGGCTCTGACCCCTTTTCCCCCTTTTTTGCGTCATTATAACCTCTTTTTGGTTTCTCATTTTATCGGCTGCTTGCTAATTGTCTGTAATTTTGCGTAGTGCATCAGGTGAAGAGCTGCCTTTGATTATTTTTTGTATCTAATTGATATATATATATTTAATATTGTTCTGATAAAAAGTTATGATCTTTTCCTAATCTCTTTTTTCTTGCTCAAAGTTTGTCAATACTTCATACTCCCATGCCTAAATTACTGGGCCTTTACTATGTCTGATTTCTCTTTTTGCAGCATCGCCAATGTCAACGGGTCGATCAGTCCACTTGAAGAAGCCACCATCCCGATTATGGACCGGGGGTTTTTGTATGGCGATTCGGTGTACGAAGTTTTTCGTACCTATGAAGGGGTGCCCTTTTTACTCAAGGAGCATTTCGATCGTTTGGAAAATTCTGCGAAATTAATTGGGATGCGGCTCGGCCAAAGTCGACAGCAACTGCTTGGTGAAATTCAACGTACTATCCAGGCGTCGGGTGTTATAAAGGGGCAGGAAGTGTACGTTCGTTATCAGATTACCCGTGGCGAAGGGACGGTTGATTTATTTCCAGGTCAGGAGTTGATAACTCGCTTTGTCATTATTGTTAAACCACTACCCGTGTGGAATCCAGAATTCTATCGGGTTGGTATGACCTTAGCCATACCCGAAACCCGCCGCAATCCGGTAAATTGCCTGGACCCGAATATCAAAGGGGGTAATTATTTGAACAACATTCTGGCCTTGCAGGAGGCACGGGCACTTGGTGCTGACGATTGTCTGATTCTCAGCATTGATGATCGGGTAACTGAAGCTTCGAATAGCAATCTCTGGTTCGTTATCGGCGGACGTTTGGTTACCCCACAGGCAGATAATCTGCGTGGTTTGACGCGTATCAGTTTGTATCAGGCTTGTCGTCTCCAGGACCTGCAGACTTTTGAGGAGGATGTTTTGTTGTCGTCCCTGTCCGCTGCAACTGAGTGTTTTGTGACCAGTTCAACCCGGGAAGTCATGCCAGTATGTCGCCTGCGTATGCCTGATGGCAGACAATTGTCATTCCCCTCCGGAGGTGGGGAACTGACCCGTAAAGTAATGCAGCTCTATAAGACTTTTATTGAAAGCTATGTGCATCAATATGCCGAAACTGCGTTGTTTTAGCGGTAGAGCTGCTCTTAGATGACAATAGCTCGAATACGTTTGGCCCTGTTGTTTGGTGGCCAGTCTTGTGAACATGAGGTGTCGGTCATGTCTGCAAAGTCGGTGGCTGCCGCTGTTGATGAAGACCGCTATGAACTACTTTATATCGGCATCAGTAAGCAGGGCAAATGGCGGCTATTGGACGATCCAAAGGCTATTTTTGCGTGTTCGGAAGTCAGATTTGATGATGGTGAGGCAGTCTGGATTGATCACAGCGAAGGTGCTGGATTTATTGGCTCGCCTGATTTCGGTACCCATTTGCCGGTTGATATGGTGTTTCCGGTACTACACGGT
>DRJH01000114.1 GCA_011052285.1 Gammaproteobacteria bacterium | reverse complement strand
CCAGGCGGGGAGGGCAGTGATTCAGAGGTCCCGCACCCTGGCCGAAGCCTGGAGCCTGATCAATCGCCAGAGAAATATAGTGTCGTGCCTCCGTGATGGCATTCTTCACAGGTTGGCCCAGAGCCAGCCCACAGGCAATCGCGGAGGCGAGGGTACAACCTGTGCCGTGGGTATGAATCGAATCGATACGTTGTTGAACAAAATATTCTTCGCCATCTGGTCCTGAGAGTATGTCAATTACCTGGTCTGTATTGTGATGACCGCCCTTGACCAAGACGTATTTGGCACCTGACAGGTTTCGTATTTTCTTGGCAGCGTGTACCTGATCAGCAACGGTATGGATAGGCATTTTTGTGAGAAATTCAGCTTCCGGAATATTGGGGGTCAACATCGTGGCATGATGCCATAGGCTAGGTATGGCCTGTTCCTGGGTTCCCTGCCAAAGTGCTTGCCCACTGCTCGATTGAGTGACCGGATCTATGACCAGAAGGTTTGATGGGTAGTTACACAGAATTTGTTCGATAGCCGTCCTTTGGGTTGCCAGGGCTAGCATGCCGATTTTTATGGCATCGGTTCCGATGTCACTGAGCACGCTGGTAATTTGCGCTTTCAGCAGCTGTTCGTCTACCACCTTTATATCCTGAACACCAAGACTATTTTGTGCCGTAATGGCGGTAATCGCAGTGCTGGCATAGACTCCGAAATAACACGCGGTCTTGATGTCAGCCTGAATGCCCGCTCCGCCGCTGCTATCGGAGCCGCCGATGACGAGAAGGCGCTTATTCATAAATCAGGTACGGATTTTGGCATGCCCAACCGTTGTAGCTGTCGATCTTGATAGCCGATGCTCTTGAGGTGATCCAGAGTGTTACGAACGTATTCGTGATTGGGTCCACGGCTGCCATGGGCTCGTTGTATGGTCTGCAATAAGATGTCGTGATGGAGATGACCGGCGTATTGTGGATGCCTGCGGTCAACGACAAAGGTGAGAGCCTGTATTTCATCTTCAGTGACAAGGTGGATGGTTACCAGCGATGGCCTGTACACCTGGGTGATCATCTCTCGGGCATACAAATACTGTAAAACCTCTTTTTGATCTTTGGCCTTGATTCGAAAGGCTTTGCCAACACAGGACCCGCCTTGATCAAGTCCAAAGACCAACCCCGGTTGTTCTCGGCTACCGCGATAATGCCACGACCAGACGCACAGGGCACGATGATGACCATAGATCCGCACTGTCTGTTTTTCGGCATAGGTAAATCCTGGATTCCACATCAGGGAACCGTAAGCAAATATCCACAGAGGCTGTTTGGGTAAAATGATCTGTTGTAGCAAAATGGCAATTCCGGGAGTCTGTTCACATTCATGATTGTGGCGGGATGATACCGCAAGTGGCGCTGTTACGCTGCAGATGAAATCACCACGAAATCTACACTGTTTTTTGGTTTGAGAACGGATCAACCGGAATATTGTATTGAAAGGTTGTTGGCATGTGTCATACTCAGGTTGATTGACAGCAGAGAGGGCTATGACTAGAGACTTCCAGAACTTCGAGAGAGACCATGCCGAAGTGGCTTGATTTGCCGGCACACCGTGGCCTGTACCTCTTGGTATCGGATGTCGCAGGCATGTATCTCTGTGCCGCTTGGGCCGCCTGGTTTCGAGCTGGTGCTGCACCGTTTGAATTTCAACCGGCCTTGTTGCTGATGACTGCCATCACTGTGGTCACACTGTATGTGATGAATGTCTATCATGTCAGTCGGCAGAGTAATGCAATTCGGCTTATTTCACGTAGTATTACTGCCGTTCTGATCAGTATGGCATTTATTGGTACGCTAATTTATTCCATCCGGGGTGCGACATTTGTTCCGGTTTTCTGGCGCAGTGTTTTACTGTTGGCCATGTCACTATTTGCCCTGTGGGCGGCAGGCACTCGATATTTGGCCTGCCAATTATTAAGGCGGCAGCCCTGGCGGAAATATTGGCTGGTTTTAGGAGAAGATCATTTTTCTGAAGATCTGTTGGATGAACTGACTCGTGACGGGATTGAGTTGCAGTTTCAATCGAGACAGGCAGAAAAGCAATCAGGAGAAATTGCCATGAATCATTCCCTGCTGGATGTGGCACAGTTTCGAGCAAAGTATCTGGGTGTGGTGCTCGACAAAACCTACCAGCCGGACCCAAAAACAACGACATGGCTCATGAGCGTACGTTTGTCCGGAGCGAAAATTCTTAGTGCAGCTGACTTTTTTGAGCAGACTTTTCAACGCATTCCAGTACAAGAGCTGGCTGATCAATGGTTTGTATCTTCCACTGGATTTGATTTGCTTCATAAAGATATCCCATTAAAAATAAAACGATTAATTGATGTCGTCATCGCATCTTCCGGACTGATGCTGGCTGTTCCCATAGGTATTATCGTTGCGTTATTGATTAAGTTATGGGATCGGGGGCCCGTGTTCTTCGGTCAGTTGCGAATGGGTGCCGGGGGGAGTGTTTTTCGTGTTTATAAATTTCGAACCATGATTGTCAATGCCGAGCATGCCGGGCCGCAGTGGACAAAAGAAAATGACCACCGCATAACCCCAGTGGGTCGTTTTCTGCGTTGCTCGCGGCTCGATGAAGTGCCGCAGTTGTGGAATGTGCT
>DRJH01000113.1 GCA_011052285.1 Gammaproteobacteria bacterium | reverse complement strand
GTCAAAGCACTGGCATTTGGTGATCGCAGCGACCTCACTACGGAAGATTGGCGTATCCTGCAACGCACGGGCACCAGTCACTTAATGGCCATCTCCGGCTTGCATGTCGGATTGGCAGCCCTGTTCGGGTATGGGTTCGGCAGTCTGCTGGCGCGGCTGTTATTACCATTGTTACTGTATATTCCAGCCCAGCTTGTGGGTGCAATCTTCGGTTTACTGTTTGCATCAACGTATGCCGGACTGGCGGGTTTCAGTACGCCGACATTGCGTGCGCTGACGATGCTGGCCTTGTTGTTCTGTTATCGCTTGTTGCGGCGCCACGGCAGTGCCCGCCAGCTGTTACAGATGACCTTGCTGCTGGTCCTTTTGATGGATCCGCTGGCGGTACTCTCCGCAGGCTTTTGGTTGTCGTTTGCCGCCGTCGCGTTGATTATCGTGTTGTTAGAACGTCACCATGATTCTGAACAGCTGATGACCCGTCCGCTATTGTCGCGCCTCCAGCGTTATGGCAGCGATTTACTGAGCCTTCAGTGGGTATTGTCGTTGGGGCTTATCCCGTTGTCGCTGCTTTTTTTCGGGGCTGTTTCCGTGTTATCGCCATTGGCCAATCTCCTCGCCGTACCGCTCGTCAGTCTACTGGTGGTTCCAGCGGCTTTGGCTGGTAACTTGTCGGTATTATTGGGATTTAACGGGTTTGCTGCCGCTTGCTTCAAACTGGCCGAGCAGATTCTGTTGCCATTGTGGCAGTTCCTGCAGTGGTTGGCAGCTCAGCCCTGGGCTCTGTGGCAACTGCCGGTACTGCAAGGCTGGCAACTTGCCCTAATATCCATAGGTTTATTATGGTTGTTGCTGCCACTGAATCCACGGCGTTGGTTGGGTCTGCCGTGGTTGCTATTGCCACTGCTCTGGCAACCGGCCCGTCCCGCTGTCGGCGAACTGTGGCTGACTGTATTGGATGTGGGGCAGGGACTTGCGGTAGTGGTGCGAACCCGCTCCCATACCCTGTTGTATGATGCTGGCCCACGCTATTTCAGTCTCGATGCCGGACGTTCTGTGGTGGTGCCTTATTTGCGCAGGCAAGGTATCAATACACTGGATTTATTGGTTGCCAGTCATGCCGATACGGATCACGTAGGAGGTATGCAAGCGGTACGTGCTGCAATCCCTGTCGCACGCTTTATCGGTAGTGTGCCAATGCGTTTTCCACAAGCCAGCGAATGCTTGGCAGGCCAGAAATTTGTATTCGATACCGTGTCATTTGAAGTTCTTGGTCCTCCAGTGGATGATTTTGGCAACGATAATGACAGTTCCTGTATTCTGCATATCAGTGGTAAGTATGGCTCCATACTGTTATCAGGCGATGCCAGTACCCGCAGAGAACGCTGGTTGGTCAGGCGCTATAGAGAAAAACTGCGCAGCACGGTCATTGTGGCGCCACATCATGGGAGTCGCAGCTCTTCCAGCGAAGCCCTGATTCGTATGGTCAATCCTGTCGTTAATGTCTTCAGCGCAGGGTTTCATAGTCGTTATCATCATCCACACCCGCAAATTGTTCGTCGTTACCGTGAGTACGGCGTGCGTAGCTACAATACCGCCAGTAGTGGGGCGGTTGCCATCAAACTTTCTGAACAAGGTCTGAGTGTGGAGGAATACCGTAAACAGCATCAGCATTACTGGGGAGGAATGGGGGTCAGTTCTTTGTTATGCGAGCTCCGAAAGTGCAAAGCAAAGAACTGATCACCAATGTTCCGAATAGCCGCTCCTGACGAGATTTGTTAGACTTGCGGCCTGTCTGCTGTCAGACTGAGTGCTTAAGTCATATTGCTAGAGAGACTGAGGGGACCGACACGGTGTATGAAATCATAAAATCGGGTGGCTGGTTAATGTGGCCGATATTGCTGTGCTCTATACTGGCCACGGCCATTGTTTTTGAACGTTTGTGGACGTTGCACGGCAATAAGGTCGCGCCTGAAGATCTGTTGTCACAGGTGCAGCGGCTGATTTCTGAGAACACCCTGGATGACTACAGGTTATTGGTGATACGCAACAGTTCACCATTAGGGCAGATATTGGCGGTGGGTCTCGATAACCGTCATAAACACCGTATGGTCGTCAAGGAGGCGATTGAGGAAGCCGGTCGGCATGTGGTCCATGAGTTGGAGCGATATCTCAATACCCTGGGAACCATTGCTACGATTACTCCCTTGCTGGGTCTGCTTGGAACCGTGTTCGGTATGATCAAGATTTTTGCTGCTATTACCCCGCGTGGTATTAGTGATCCAACCATCCTCGCAAACGGTATTTCCGTGGCGTTGATTACTACTGCCGCAGGTTTGACTATCGGTATTCCGAGCCTGGCTTTCTATCGTTATCTGCGTGGTCGCGTCAGTGAACTGACGGTCACCATGGAACAGGAAGCGATGAAGCTGGTGGAGCTGATGCAGAATGAACGGAATTCCAGTGCCTGACAGGCGGTTGAAAAACGCGCATGCAATTTAAGACCGAACAGGAAGAAGAAGTCCATATCAATCTGACGCCATTGATTGATGTGGTATTTTTATTGCTGATTTTTTTCATGCTGACCACGACGTTTGTCAAAGAATCACAGCTTGACATCAACCTGCCGCAGTCCAGTAGCCAGCAGAAATTAAAAACGGATAATGTGTTGCGTATTGATATCAGTGCTGCTGGAGAATATGCGGTCAAAATACCGGGAGCGAAGACCTCTAAATCCTTGATTAACCGCACCGAGGATACCTTGATGAGGGCACTCAAAGATGCCATCAAAGCTTCTTCAGACCGCAGTACATTGATTACGGTATTGCGTGCAGATGGTAAAACACCACATCGTGCCGTGGTAATGGCGCTGGATGTGGCACAACGCTTAGGTTTGGTACATATCTCCTTTGCCACCCGACAGAACAGCAAACAATAAACGGCTCTACCATGATGGTAGTGGCCACATGAAAACCAGTGTGGCTAAACGCCGCAGTAGCAGGATAAAAGTGGCAATTATTAGGGCAAATATTTCATGGGCGCAAGCAATAATTAAAATCAAATGAGCACATCCTTGCAAACCACACCAACCAGTGCCACCGCTTTGTATAAGCGGCTGCTGGGCTATGCCTGGCCATATCGAGGCGCCTTTATTCTGGCCGTATTGGCCATGGCGGTAATGGCCGGTTCCGAGACCGGTTTTGCCATGCTGCTCAAACCCATCATGGACAGTGCCTTTGTGGAGAAAAATCCCGAATTTGTCGAACGACTGCCACTGCTGCTGATTGGCGTCTTTTTGCTGCGGGCGTTGGGAGGCTTTGTTTCCACCTACGGCATGGCTTGGGTAGCGAGAAAGGTGGTCTTCGATTTGCGACAAGATATGTTTTCGCGGCTGCTGCGCTTGCCGACCCGCTACTACGATCATCATGCTTCGGCGGCGCTGATGGCTAAATTGGTATATGACGTCGAGCAAGTTGCCGAAGGATCGACCCGGGCCTTAACCGTGGTAATCAAGGATTCCCTGGCCTCACTGGCACTGTTCGGCTGGTTGGTGGTGCTGAACTGGAAATTAACCTTGGTATTTGGCATTTTGCTGCCGCTAATTACTTATCTGGTGCGTTTTGCCAGCAAACGTTTCCGCCAAATCAGCCTGCGAATTCAGGATTCCATCGGTACCATCGCGCATGTTGCCAAAGAAGCCATTCAGGGTCATCGTATCGTTAAAGGCTATGGTAGCCAAGAGTTTGAAGACGAAAATTTTCGCAAGGTTAATAATCACAATCGCCACCAGGCCATGAAACGTTCAGCGGTTACTGCTGCCAGCGTGCCAGTCGCAGGTATGCTCGCCGGCCTTGCCATTGTCATCATCATCGCCATCGCCAGTCGGCAGGCAGTCAATGGCCAGATTACTGCCGGTGAGTTTGTTTCTTATTTGGGCGCCATGTTGATGATGTTGGCACCCGTGCGCCGATTAGCGAAAATCAACGAAATCATCCAGGCTGCCGTGGCTGCTGCAGGCAGCTTGTTTGCTTTGATTGACGAACCGGAAGAAAACCAGGCCGGGCAGCACCCGGTTGAGCACATCAGCGGCGCACTGGAGATTAACGACCTACATTTTCGCTACAGCAAAGACGAGGTGGAAGTCCTCAAGGGAGTGAGTTTTTCGGTGCCAGCCGGTAGTGCGGTGGCCTTGGTTGGGCCCTCCGGCAGTGGCAAGTCGACGCTGGCATCCTTGTTCATGCGTTTTTATTCGGCGAGCGATGGCAGTATCGAATCTGATGGCATCAATATTCTGGACATTCCTCTTAAAGACTGGCGTCGACAGGTGGCGCTGGTTACCCAGGAGACGATCCTGTTCGATGACACCATCAGCGCTAATATTGTCTACGGTAATCCCGAACCGCTGGATGTGGAGAAATTACGGTCCGTGGCGCATGCGGCCAGGGTGGATGAATTTGCTGATAAGCTTGAGATTGGCCTGGATACCCAGGTGGGTGAGCATGGCGTATTGCTCTCCGGAGGACAACGCCAGCGCATTACCATCGCCCGGGCTTTATATAAAAACGTGCCACTCCTGGTGTTGGATGAAGCGACTTCGTCACTAGACAGTGAGTCGGAGCATTGGGTTCAGCAGGCCATTCGCAACCTTTCCAAAGATCGTACCACGATCATTGTCGCCCACCGTTTATCAACCATTGAACATGCCGAGCAGATACTGGTTCTTGAACAGGGCCTGATTGTTGAACGAGGCACCCATAGCGACTTACTGATACAAAATGGACTCTATGCCCAGCTATATCGCCGTCAGGATCAGCAGTCCGAGTCTGAGCCTGAGCCTGAGTCCGGGCCAGCATGAAGGCGGCTATCCGTCGCTTGATCGAAAGCAGTTGGCAGGGTAGGGGCTTGCTTTCGACTGCGTTGTGGCCATTGAGTTGGCCCTATCAACAGCTCATCAAACTGTGCCAACGCTATTATGAGCGCTTTCCAGCGCTGCGCTACACCGCACCAGTACCGGTTATTGTAGTCGGCAACTTGACGGTAGGGGGTACCGGCAAGACACCGCTGGTGCTATGGCTCACTACACAATTGCAGGCACGGGGCCTGCGACCAGCGATTATATTGCGTGGTTATGGTGGCAACAGCAAATTCTGGCCACGCCTGGTCACTCGAAAAAGCACCGCGGAATTGCTCGGTGATGAAGCGATATTATTGAGCCGGCGTGCTCGTGTGCCGGTTGCCGTCGGTCCCAATCGAAAGCAAGATATCGAGCGTTTATTGGCGAAAACCGACTGCAATATTATTATCGCTGATGACGGTTTACAGCATCTGGCCCTCAAGGCATCCGTTGAAGTGGGTGTAGTCGATGGTCAGCGTCGCTTTGGCAATGGGCGTTGTTTGCCAGCTGGCCCGCTGCGTGAGTCTGCGGTACGGTGGCCAACGCTTGATTTCAGGGTTTGTAACGGGGGCCAGCCAGAGGGTGACGAATGGGCAATGACTTTACGTCCTGAAGGATGTTTTCGGGTTGCCGACGGTACACCGTCTTTCACCTGGCAGCAACTTGAAGGCCGGGTCATCCATGCCGTGGCCGGCATTGGTCATCCACAGCGGTTTTTTTCACAGCTTTCGGCCCATGGTGTTATCCTCTATCCTCACGCCTTCAGGGATCACCATAAATATAGTGCTGAAGATATTGTATTTACAGACGATAACCCGGTGATTATGACCGAAAAAGATGCAGTTAAATGCCAGGATCTGGCATCTGAAAATGTTCATTATCTTCGAGTTTCTGCAAAACTCGATGAACGCCTGGCTGACCGTATAGTCGAGAAAATCAACACGTTTCCTATTTTGTAGCGAGTACACTTCATGATAAGTCCGGAATTTACAATCATCATTCCCGCCCGTTATGCTTCCACACGATTGCCCGGAAAGCCTCTGCGGGATGTGGCGGGCAAGCCCTTGATTGTGCGTGTGATCGAGGCCGCATCGGCCAGTACCGCACAGCGGATTATTGTCGCCACCGATGATACCCGGATCGCTTCGGTCGTTCACGGGACGAGTGCTGAGGTTTGTATGACGGACCCGGGGCACCGGTCTGGAACCGATCGGATCGCAGAGGTGATCACGCAACTGGCGCTGGATGATAATACCTTGATCGTTAACCTGCAGGGCGATGAACCACAGGTGCCGGCCTGTCTGATCGAGCAACTCGCCGCCTGTCTCAACGATCGATCGGTGCAGATGGCGAGTTTATGCACGCCATTGACTACTGAACATCAAATCGATGACCCTTCGGTGGTTAAAGTGGTGCGTGATGTACAGCATTTTGCCTTGTATTTCAGTCGCTCCGTGATCCCCTTTCAGTGCCACGGTCGGCCTGAGTATTCCCGGCTGCGCCGCCATTTGGGTTTGTATGCTTATCGCGCAGGTTTTGTCAAAATATTTGCCGCCTGGTCTGTCAGCCCGCTGGAGCAGGAAGAGAAGCTGGAACAATTACGGGTGCTTTGGCATGGTGCGCGTATTCTTGTTCCCGACGCACTTCAGGTACCACCACCCGGTGTCGATACACCACAAGACCTT
>DRJH01000112.1 GCA_011052285.1 Gammaproteobacteria bacterium | reverse complement strand
TCATCTTTTGTCCCATTACGGCGTGTGTTCGTACTCGAATGCTCACATAGGACCGATATGCTCACATTCTCCGTGCGAATATGCCTGGTACTGAAGCAAAATCCAAACACGCTGAATCGTTACCTTTGAGGCAGGTTTTTCTGTCTGATTTGAAGTGAATACCGACTATATTTAACAAAAATCGGGTCAAAATCTACTGATTCGCAATAGGCTTTCTATTCCCGGACAGCCTCCTGGCAACTCTCGTTCTTCATAGTTTGCTGCTATCGATAAAACAATAAAGTTGATCGCTGAAAATGGGCAGTGTAGGGTCAAAAAAGTAGCCGTGAAAGGGTAGACTTGGAAGGAAAGCATGTTTATTCTCTGCCCCTTTCCGGTACGCATATCAGGGGGCTGAAGTCGGTCGAAAATGGATACTCGTTTCAAACGCAGACTCGTTCGCAAGCTACTGCTCTGGGGCACGATCATTGCGCTCACCGGGGGGCTATCATCTGCTGTTGTCTGGCTAAAAATTCTCAATCAAGAGGCTTCTTCCCTGGCGATAACCGAAACGAATTTCTACCAACAGCAGTACCTGGATTACTACCGAAAACGGAGCGAATCCAGCAGACTCCGCCTTCAGCAAGTCTTGGACAACAGGGCCCCTGGTGGGGGGTTTATCCTGGTTGAAATATATAATAATGAACAACATAAGGTGGCTGCATTTCAACTGCCAGGCAGCCGTAAAATTGATCGCTATTTTGAGCGACAGATTGGCACAAATGATCTGAAATACGAAACGCACTACAAACAGGGGAGAATCTATATTCATCTGGAGCGAGCCCTTAAGAATAATTTGGGCCTAACGATAGGCTATTTTGAAGGCTTGTTTCAGGTTCCTGACCAAACTACCCGAGATTTGGTCATGGCAGTGATCATCAATGTAGTACAAACCATTGTCGTGATTGCACTGGTTGTGCTACTGCTGTATCCGGTGACGATGGCATTGAGCCGGGACCTGATTACCAAGTCACGGGACTTGCTGACCGCCAATCTCGATATGATCAGAGTCCTCGGCAGCGCCATAGCCAAGCGGGACAGTGATACCAATGCACACAATTACCGGGTAACGCTATATGCCATCGCCCTGGCCGAAAAAATTGGCCTCTCCCACCCACAGATTCAATCCCTGATCAAGGGCTCGTTTCTGCATGATGTGGGAAAAATCGGTATCCGTGATCACATATTACTCAAGCCCGGCAAATTGGACGCAGATGAATTCAATGAAATGAAACAACATGTGCAGTACGGGGTTGAGATTTTGCAAAGCAGTCATTGGTTGGGAGATGCGCAGGAGATTGTTCATTATCACCATGAAAAATATGATGGTTCAGGATACCCACAGGGCCTGAAAAATACAGAAATTCCTATCATCGCACGTATTTTTGCTATCATTGACGTGTTTGACGCACTCGCATCACGCCGGCCTTACAAGGAGCCATATCCTTTTGAAAAATGTATGGAGATCATACTGGAAGCTGCGGGCTCCCATTTTGATCCGACGCTGGTGCAGAGTTTTTCTGAAATATCCCTGCCACTGTATACTGAATTGGTACAGAACGAAGATGAGTACGTACTGCGACAGCGATTGGATGGCAGTATTCATCGGTACTTCCCGATCTAAACGTTGTCGTTTCGTAACGATTCAGTAATTCAGTTGAAAAGCACACCGAGTACGAATCGCCGTTACATTTGCCCCACTGTTACTCTTTATGCCGGAGCGATTACTTGAGCAAAAGCAGACTTGACCAGGAGCGGTTACCTCGGCTAGCCTTGCGCACTATTTCGATACTTGGCAATTGACGCTACTGCATAAACAGGAGGTCTATGGATGACTTTGGAACTATTCCGTGATGATGGTTATCTCAGGGCTTGCAAGGCAACGGTAACTTCGGTGGAGGGCCGCAACATTTGCACAGACCAGACCGTTTTCTACCCCGCCGGTGGTGGTCAACCAGGAGATTGGGGCACCATGAAATGGCAAGGGGCTTGTGTGCAGGTAATGGATACGACCAAGGATCGTACAAGCAACAATATTCTCCATTTGCTGGCTGAAAATTCTGTGCTGCCAGTGGTCGGTACCCCGGTACAACTGGAAATCGACTGGGCGCGTCGTCATCGCTTGATGCGCATGCACAGTTTACTGCATATGCTGTGTGTGGCGATTCCAGCCCCGGTCACCGGTGGTTCGGTCCGTGATGGCAGTGGTCGACTCGATTTTGACCTTCCCGAACCTCCGGACCGTGTGGCCATCGAGATGCGGATCAATGATCTGATCGAGCAGAATGCCCCGATGCAACTGCACTGGATTAGTGATGAAGAAATGGCGGAACGCCCCGAATTGGTACGTACCATGTCCGTTCAACCACCGATTGGTATGGGCAAAGTTCGGTTGGTTGAATTCGTCGGTGTGGATCTGCAGCCCTGTGGCGGTACCCATGTCGCAGCAACCGGTGAGATCGGGCCTGTAAAAATCCACAGCATCAAGAAAAAGGGCAAACAGAATCGCAGGATCACGGTGGTGTTTGCTAACTCCTAGCCACTCAACACTGCCTTGTTCAACCACTTAGGTAATGCTAATGCCTATAACCACTACCTGTATCGGCGCCTATCCGAAACCGGATTACGTAAAGCTTCCCGACTGGTTTACCGCGCCAGCCCACCCTGATGCCGGGTCTGCCATTAAACAATGGGCCGATGCGCTGGCAGACCTGGGCCCTGATACCGAGGCCTTACTGGACCGGGCCGTACAGGAGGTCATCACGGATCAGGTGCAGGCGG